>CAYXKP010000051.1:0-27407 GCA_964465695.1 uncultured Nitrospira sp. | reverse complement strand
AACGCGACGGGCGACAAGGTCGATTCCTTCCACGTCGCGCTGCAGCTGCAGTACTGATTCGGACAGTATTGCCTCGAATTTGCCTTCTTAGAAGAAGGATGGTCAGGAAGATGGCGCTGATGACAGCCTCGGGCAAAGTTGTTCTTAAGGAATGATATGGTGCCGTTGGAACGGCTTCTTTTATCAAAACCTGGAGAAGCCATGTTGCTTCTCCAGGCAGAACAAAGGAGGTAGAGAAAAGGGGGTGAAATAATATGATTCTAAAAGGCTTCATTATTGAAGACGACCAGGGGAAGGAATTCGTGCTGTTGTGCGAGAGACCATTCGGACGATCCGGGAGGGCCTTCTTGCTCCGAGGATGGCAGCGGCTGCGCCTGGTTCCGCTGCAGTATACAGAACAGGAGCTTCGCAAAATCGTCGGCGGCGTGCGGGCTACCCTGCATGACTTGTTTCGGAGTCTGCCCAGAGTACTTGAGCATATCTCCGGCGACTCCCCGAATCATTCCTCTACGACTCCTCTACCGAGGAGGACTTCGGTGCTGAGAAAAACCAGAAGGCAGAAGGAAGAAGTGATGATGCACGAGTGGCCATAGAGTTCTGTTGTGGCAGAGTATGCCGTGGAAGAGCTACGCATGAATGTAAACGTCTAACGAGCGGTGGCCTGTGCCAGCGCCAAGTCTTTCATTCCTCGCCGACCTAGCACTCCTGATAGGATTGGTGCCGTAAACTACGGGTATTGTTTGCACTGGATTTTGTGTCCGTAGATCTTGTTCGTTCGGTACCCCTGAGAAATGTCCTCGCAGCGCTCCACTCCCTTGCAGTATGATACGGCTCCGCCGGCTGGGAGGCGTAGCCGTGTTGAAACAGCGTATTGAAGCCGTCACGAAAGCCAACCAAAAATTCTACGAGGCCTTTGAGAGCCTCGACATCGCCAAGATGGACGAGATCTGGGCCCATCAAGAATATGTCACCTGTATTCATCCAGGCTGGACGATTCGTTCCGGGTGGCCCGCCGTCCGCGATTCCTGGGTGCTGATCTTCAACAACACCTTCTCCATGAAGTTTGAACTCACCGACGTGATGGTCCAGGTGGCCGGCGATATGGCCTGGATTATCTGCGTCGAGAATCTCACTACCCAACAATCCGACGAACCGCAACAAGCCAAGGTCTTGGCGACGAACCTCTTCGAACTCATCGGCGATGAGTGGTTGATGATCCATCATCACGGCTCGCCGGTAATGGGGTGAACGGGGAGGTGCGGGCGGACTGGTAGTCTCTTATGCTCGCGCAACGCGCACGCAAGTTTTTCGAATTGGGGGCAGTGGGCGGTGCTCGCTCAATGCGAGGCATCGGGAAGCGGACACTTCCGGTGTCTGTGGGGTGAGCCGGTGAGATTGGTGGTCCTCGTTAGATGCCTTCAGTAAGGAGACTGCTAGGCTGCCCGCTTGAGAGAAGGGGGAACGGTCAAACCTGTACTCAGGACCCGGGGGGCGTCACGTCGACATATCATCGCAACTTGTTCATGAGCCAAATCATCCGTCAAGCAACGCTTCACGATCTCGATCAACTAGTCCCGCTCTTTGATGCCTACCGCCAGTTCTATGGACAGCCTTCTGATCTGATTGTTGCCAGGCAATTCTTGAGCGATCGTCTAGTTCGTAATGAGTCGGTGGTCCTCATAGCTGAAGACGGCGCTGGGAAGGCGGTTGGTTTTACGCAGCTGTACCCAACTTTTTCATCCATTCTTGTCGCGCCGATGTATGTGCTCAGCGATTTGTTTGTCATACCGGAGGCCAGGCGGCGGGGAGCAGGAACTCTGTTGCTCAGGTCGGCGGCCGAAACGGCTCGCACCGCCGGAGCGGTCCGGTTGGAATTGGCCACTGCAACTACTAACGCCCAGGCCCGACGGCTCTATGAAGCCTTAGGATGGCAGCGGGATGAATTCTACCTGTACAGTTTATCGCTGTAGCGGAGACGAATCATAGCTTCGGCGTCCCAGTCGGCATGTTATCCGTACGGATGTTTTTCATCCATTCGGCGGCGATGATATCGCGTTCTTCCATCGTCATGCCGGCATAGGTATGAAACATCTGAGTGCCACGTCGGCGGCGCCACGTGAGAAAATTGAGGAAATGGTCTTTGCAGATTGAACGCGTGCCGGCCGGAGCATAGGGCTTCTCCAGGCAATCGGGCACACAGCAGTGGCGATCCAACATCTAGGTTTCCCTCTCAACAAAATCAGTATGCCGGTCGGCTGTGCCGGTTTTCAAGTCCATGCTGTACTTCGCTGCTTGACCTCAACCGCTGCATGGGGTAGGACAGCCCGATGCGCGCGTTACTTCTGCTGACCGGTATTCTTACCCTTGTCTCTTCTTTCGCCGGTTGTGTCGTTTTCCCAAGGGAGAGCGTTCGGTCCAGCAGTTCGTCTGAGGGAAAGCCGTTCGTGAACTCAGCGCTCTTGCCTCAAGGTGTTGCGGTCGGCGATGTCAGCCCGCAACGCGCGTTACTCTGGCTGCGTACCGACGGACCGGCATCGGTTCAGATTGAATGGGCGACGGTTTCGCGATGGGAGCGAGCCGCGAAACTGGCAACGGTCATGGCTCCGGTGTCGAGAACGGCCTCCATCACGACGACCGCGGAGGCCGATTATACCGTGATTGTCCCGTTGGAGGGTCTCAGCCCTGCTACGCGCTATCGATATCACGCTTTGGTCGGTTCATCGGGCTCAACCACAAAGCAACTTTCAGCGAGTCTTGCGGCCATGGGCGAATTTATCACCCCGACGGACGAACAAACCTCCGCCACGGTGACGTTCGCCTGGGGCGGAGATCTCGGCGGCCAGGGACGATGCCGCCAAGGAATGGGTGGCTATCCCATCTTTGACGTGATCCATCGACACAGGCCGGACTTCTTTTTATTCCTCGGAGATACGATCTACAGCGACAATCCTTGTCCTTCGCCGCCGAACGACCCGGGCGCTGATTTCAAAGCCACTACGCTGCAGACCTATCGATTGAGGCACCGTTATCAGCGCGGCGCACAGGCTCTCCAGCGATTTTTGAAGACCGTGCCGGTGTATGTGATTTGGGATGACCATGAGGTTCGTAACGATTTCTCGGGGCCGTTTGATGAGCAGATGCCGGCAGGCCGTCAGGCATTCCGCGAATACTGGCCGATCGCGTCTCCGGAGGATGATCCACATCGGATGTATCGGAACGTTCGGTACGGCGCCGATCTCGAACTTTTCATCCTGGACACCAGGCAGTATCGCAGCCGGAACGAAGACAAAGACGGCCCATTCAAAACGATGCTGGGGCCTGCGCAATTGAAATGGCTGCTCGACGGACTCCGTGCCTGTACGGCGACCTGGAAAGTCATCGTCACTTCCGTTCCACTATCGGTTGAGAAAGTGGGTTTGGGCAACGATGGGTGGGGATACGAGCCAAGCGGTACCGGCTTTGGTAGAGAACGCCAGGTGATTGTCGATGCCATTCTCGGACAAACGATCAAGAACGTCATGTTCCTTGCGGGCGATGTACATTGGGTCCAGGCCAATGCCTATGATCCGAATCAAGACGGCGTCATCGATTTTCATGAGTATATGGTAGGTCCCCTCTCGGCCAGGCCGGGAAAGCTTACACCGGCCAGTGATGAACTGCATCCTCTGCGATTGGTGAATGAGTCGGGGTATCAGAACTTCGGCCTGGTCCGTGTCACCAAGGACGCGTTTGAAGTGACGGTGGTGGACGAAGCGGGCACCAAGCGATTTTCTCATGTCGTGCCGGCGATGCCGTAGCGATTCATCTCTCAGGACCCCTTGCAATTGCGGCAGACGGCCGGTTACCGTACGGCTCCAGAAATTTTATAGGTCAGTCCATTTAAACGATAGTAAGGAGCACACGTCATGTCAGGATTGATGTCCGCCGATGATGTTTTCTCGAAAGCGGAAGCGGCGGCCGTAGCGGCGACCGGGCCGGATGAAAAGGCATTGCAAATAGATTATGACGCTTTGAAGGAGAAATTTCGCAAGGCGCTGGATGATCGCAAGATTGCACTCTGCCACATCAATAAATTTTTGCCGGAGGGGTACGAGGACCAAGGTCGGTTCAATGTGGTGCTCCTGACGGCGGGCAATGTGGTATTTGACGTCGTCATCGGTGATTCCTATTTCCGGTACGACGTCGTGTCGGTCGGTCAACTCGATAAAGTGCAAGTGATCGACGCGATGTGGGACAACCGAGAAAAGCGCCGAGAAGAGCCGTTTCTCAGCCTGCGTTTGATGCACGGTGAGGAGGCGCATCTGCTCCTCGCACTGGACGACGAGGAGCGGGCCAGTCTGCTGAAGTTTGCCTCGGCGGTCACGGCGGCCAGGAATCCGGAGCGCTGAGCATTACACAGGTATGTCGGTCCTTAAAGTACTATGCTCTCGCGTATCGCGATGGTTTGGCAATAAGACCAGATAGCAGTCGCCCCACGATCGGATGTCGCATATTACTCCGTCTCATTCCATTTCTCACAGGGGCTCAGGTATTGAGTGGAGGTATCTCTCCAGATCAGGCACAATCTCGTTTCGTGCGGAGCACGTAGGACATCGACGTACGACACGATCCCAAGCGTCACGATAAACCAATCTTTACGTTCCAAATGCATACCTTGCACGTCGGTCAACGGCGCCAGTAAGGACACAGTCTTGGACATGGTAGACCCCGGGCGAAGGTCGCCGATGTTGTCGGCATCAGCCGCCAATTTCAGGGGCATGTCCCAATCGGGAAACCTGTTCGAGGTCCAGACGGTCATCACCAGGCGGGCTCGAATTGTCAACGCAGGGGAGGGACCAATATTTTTGAGGAGAACCGTTGCGGTTGGGACGTTGTGTTGGACGAGAGGGCCCGCGATCGTTGCCTCTTGAACCGTCACCCTTGCACGGTCAGCTGGATGCGGTCTCTCACTTTGCATCGACACAATGGAAAGCAGTATCAGGGCAGATGCAGCGGCCATAACGAAACCGGCCAACCTGTGCTTTTTCAGGAAGCCCCGGGAGTTCGATTGCCGGGAAGGCATCCCATGATGGTCGCTCGAATCTGGCTTAGGCGATGTTGTCATTCATCGGTCGAGAGATGTGCCGAGGGCGCGAACTCCTTTTCGGATACGAAAGAGCGGATCACTTTGCGTCGTTCAGCTTCTT
This sequence comes from uncultured Nitrospira sp., assembly GCA_964465695.1. GTDB lineage: Bacteria > Nitrospirota > Nitrospiria > Nitrospirales > Nitrospiraceae > Nitrospira_D. The sequence continues at coordinate 22,221 of CAYXKP010000051.1, read as the reverse complement.
TTAGAGAGAGGTGCCTGCTTCTCCGTACTTTACCTGCATAATTCCCACTATACTACCCGCATTATGTGCAGTCATCCACGCACTTATGCTGTCGCCATAATTTCCTGCATGGTTGGAGCGAAATGGAGTGTCTCCTCCCCATGCATCGCAGTGGAGGTTCTGCATTACGACATGAAGAGGTTGAGTGGTCAGTCCAGATCTTCAGTTGAGCGTTGCCACAACTTCCGGCGTAGGTCGGCGAACGACTTTGTCAGAGGGCTGAGGGAATGTGCTGAGCGGGAATGATTTCCAGAGGTTCTGCGCGTTGCGGTGGTGTGACGCAAGGACTGTTCGGCGTGACAGAACCGCCCCACGTCGATCCACGCTTCGCACCCGATCGAGACAGGCTCCGACGGGAGCGGATGGGAAAGTTGGTGTGCGTTGGAATTATTGAACAGAAAAGCCATCTCGTCCCTTAGTAACTTCGGCTTCACCTTACAATGTCCATTTCTGGCGGCCTATTCCTCTCTCGTAGGTCTGCAGCCTCTTGGTGCTCCTTGGAGACTCAGGATGAGCAGTACGGCGCTTGTCCTTCGTAAGTCCTGCTCCGGCTCTGCCTTATTGAAGCAGCAAGGAGAGTGCCACCCCGAATGATGGGAGAGAGTGGGTCGAGTTTTTCATTCATCGCGTTGATTTTGAAGGGTAACGGTTTCTGTGATGGAACTGATGAAGATGAGGTCCTGTATCCAGGAAGATGCAGAGATGTATCCCAGCGTGGCGGAGGGAATCCTAGGGCGACCGAGCAGCTTGTGCAGGATGCGGGGAAAAGCCAGGTCTTAGAACTCTCCTGCGTTCACTTCTCGGACTCGTTCGGCTGGGATGCTGAGCGCAGCCAAGAGGTAGTCTTTGAATTGGTCACTGTAGGGCTGGGCGGCGATGGCCCGTTGCATGCAGAGCAGCCAGGCATCGCGCTCTTCGTACCCGATGGGAAATTGCTTGTGGAATCCGGGAATGCTGATCGGTCCGTAATGCTGCTGAAATAACTTCGGACCTCCAAGCCAACCGCTGAGGAAGTAGGTGAGCTTCTTTCGTGATTCAGTCAGATCCTCCGGATGCATGCTTCTGATAATTTCGGCTTCGGGCAAGGTATCCATATTGATGTAAAATTCGTCCACCAAGCGAGTGATTCCCGCCAGTTCCCCCGCCTCCTGATACGGAGTGGTTCGCCTGCTCTCTTCCTGTTCATGAGGGGGCATTCGAAGTATGGTGCTAATGCTTGGTGTAAAAGGGAAGGGTATGAACAGTAGCCGGATGTCTGGCGCCTCCGACGTCCACGGCCAGTCCGGTGCCGGGTTTGCTGAAATCGCGCAGGGGAAATCCGAAGGCAACGGTCTTGTCGAGCTGAGGAGAACGGACGGCGCTGCTGATCCAGCCCACTTCACGGTCGCCGCTATACAGTTTGGCTCCATGCGGTGGAACGATCGAATCTTTCAGAACCAGCCCGACGAGCTTGCGGCGCACGTTCCCATATGTATCCATCCGTGCAACGACCTCTTGCCCCGGATAGCAGCCTTTGGTCAGGCTAAACGCCTTTCCTTCAAGATTCGCTTCGGGTGGAACAATGTCCTCGTTTAAATCCGGCCCGGCTTTCGGCAGGCCCGCTTCGATGCGCAGAGCCTCTCGCGCGTGGCTTCCGATTGCTTTCATGCCGAACTTGCCTCCGGCCTGCATGGCGCTGATCCATGCGGCCTGCAAGCTGTCGGCTGGAAGCAGTACTTCGATATCAACTTCTCCCGTTTCTTCAGTACGTAGCACCAGGGCATGGTGTCCGCCGATCTGTGCCGTGACAAAATCCACCGGTGTTAAGTCCGTGACGTCCACACCGAATGCGGATTGCACCACATGCGGGGCCTTCGGTCCGCTGATCAACAGCAGTCCCCAGCTCTCGGCACAGTTTTCCATCTTGGCTTTGGTCCCGTAGAGCAGGAATTTGCGCAGGACTTGGAACGTGGTTTCCCCGATCTCGCCGACGTCTTCCACCATGACGGCTTCTGTCTGCATGTATAAGCGAAAATACGTCAGCATCTTGCCTTTGTGGGTCAAAAAGCTGGAATAGCGGCCTTGCCCCGGCTGGAGGGGAAGGATGTCGTTACTGATGACGCTTTGCAGCCACTTGACGCGATCTTCGCCCGTGACCCTGAGTTTCCCCCGATGGGAGAGATCCGCTATTCCCACCGCCTGGCGGACGGCACGATGTTCGGCCGCGACATCGCCATAGTGAGCCGGTATTTCCCAACCGGTGATCTCCTCGAACGTCGCTCCAAGCTGGGCATGTGGTCCATGAAGTGGTGATTGTTTCATGTTCAGCGCAAAAGTGTGAACGTCTGAAAGTCCAAGGTCCTCGGACCTGATTACGTTCGGACCTTATGACTTGATGACATGGTTGTTGATGACCTCTTCCACCAGTTCCCTCGTGCGGGCGGAAAATTCGTTACGAGAAACGATTTTAGTCACACCGAGCGATTTCGCACGGTGCCAGGTATCGACTTCTTCATGATTGGCAAAGGCCAGCGTCGGAATACCGTTCAATCGTGGATCGGTGTTCAGCTCTTCCAACGCCCGAAAGACGTCAAGGGTCAGGTCGTTCATATTGAAGATAATTGCGCCTGGACCGACCGACAAGGCTTTGTCGACAATCTCCTGTTGTGAACGTGCCTTTTCAAGTCGGTATTCCGGTTGGCGCAATGCGTCACGGACTTTGGTGTAGAAGAAAAGATCGGTGATGGCGACCAGAATCGTCTTCTTGTCCATTCGGTCTGTCTTGTCTGTCTGGTGTCCCGTTGTGTTCATGTATGCACCTCTATTTTGGATTCCAGGGACCATCCCGAGAGACCGATGACTAGACAGACTAGATAGACAAGATCGACCAGATAGACCATTTCAATTCAGCGAACTGACCAACCGTCCGAGCGCCTTTCTGGCCAGCGCATAGTTGGGGTCCAGGGCGAGCGCCCGCTTATACGAATCGATGGCCTCCGTCCAGTTTCCCTTTCGCTCGTACACGCGGCCGAGATTGAGGTGCGGATAGGCCGGGCTCTCGTAGCGCTTCGCCTGTATCGCTTTCTGAAACCAGGGGATGGCCTCGTCGAACTCACCCTTCTCGATCAAGTAGGCGCCGATGTCATTGTAGGGGTTGCCGAAGTCCGGGTCTTGCGCAATGGCTTTGTGACACTCCTCAATAGCTTCGTCAATCCGCCCCATCCAACTATAGGTCCACCCCAGGAACGTGTGGGCTTCCGCGGTGGGATGGGTGGCAAGCGACTTTTTGTAGAGGTTGACCGCCTCTTCCAACTCACGCTTCATCTGTTGCTCATAGGCCTGCTGAAACAGATTCCACGCGTGGCGCTTGTCTTCCTCACTGCCTTCGCCTTGTATTAAAAAGTCTTGGACATCCATATCGCTAAGAGCAAATGGTTTACGGCACAGGCCGGATTTCTACAAGCCCGAGCCTCGATAGGCTATATGCCATGCGCTTCTCCTCGCTACTCCTGTTTCAATTTTTTCCTCATCAGCTCCGCTCCATAGCGGCCGGACAGCAGCATCGAGCCGAACGCGGGGCCCATTCTTGGCGTGCCATAGACGGCGGCGACGGCCAATCCGATGACGAAGCAATTGGGATACACTTCTCCGGTACGATTCATCACCTCCTCTTCAGACCGTGCAACCCACATGGCGCCGTTTCCCGGCACCTTATCGTAGAGGTTCCGCTTGTGAAGAAGTTCGACCAGAACTGCATCATGGCCGGTTGCATCCACCACGATCTTGCTCTCGAGGGCGATGGGATCCACGTGGATGATATCATGACCGGCCATCTCGGCGGTGGTGCTGTTGACGACCACGCCTTCCAATAGGCCGCCGTTACGCAGGATCAAATCGACCACTCGCGTCAGGTTCATGATCTTCGCGCCCGCATTGTACGCCGCCGCAATCAAGGCTCCCGTGGCATGCGGTGGATCCACCATGTACATTCCCTCGCACTCTTTGATCTTTTTACAAGGCACGCCGATCTCTTCGAGAATTTCATTCGCCGGCTCGCAAATCGTCGCCTTGTTCATGAGATACCCGCCGGACCAAAATCCACCGCCGAGGGCCAGGCTTTGCTCGATGAGAAGCGTGCGAAATCGCATCGCCGCCAAGTCATGCGCGCAAATGAGTCCGGATGGTCCCGCACCCACGATGATAACGTCGCTCTCGATGAGCTGATCGAACTCTTTATAGTATTCCCGGGCGATCTGCCGGGTGATATCTCTTTCCCGTAAGGGGGCTGGTCGTGGTTTGGCCATATGGCTCTCCTACCGGTAGATTTCGGAACCGGTTTTTTTGAACTCTTCGGCCTTCTCTTGCATGCCGATTTGAATCGCTTGTTGCTCGTCGATTTGAAGCTGCGCGGCGTAATCCCTGACGTCTTGCGTGATTTTCATCGAGCAGAAATGCGGCCCGCACATCGAGCAAAAATGCGAGACCTTGGCGGCGTCGTCCGGAAGCGTTTCGTCATGGAACTGCTGCGCGGTTTCCGGATCGAGAGACAGGTTGAATTGATCTTCCCAGCGGAACTCGAATCGGGCCTTCGACAAGGCATTGTCCCTCGCCTGTGCACCGGGGTGTCCTTTGGCCAGATCGGCCGCGTGCGCCGCAATTTTATAGGTGATGACGCCCGTCTTGACGTCCTCGCGAGTCGGCAAACCCAAATGCTCCTTGGGAGTGACGTAGCACAGCATGGCGCAGCCGTACCAGCCGATCATGGCGGCACCGATGCCCGATGTAATGTGGTCGTAACCTGGGGCGATGTCGGTCGTCAGGGGACCGAGAGTATAGAACGGAGCCTCATGGCAAGCCTCGAGCTGCTTCTCCATGTTGGCCTGAATCATGTGCATGGGCACATGGCCGGGACCTTCGATCATGACCTGCACATCGTGCCGCCATGCGATTTTGGTCAGCTCTCCTAATGTTCCGAGTTCGGCAAACTGTGCTTCATCATTGGCATCGGCGATCGATCCCGGCCGAAGCCCGTCACCGAGGCTGAACGCGACGTCGTAAGCCTTCATGATCTCACAGATCTCTTCGAAGTGAGTGTAGGCGAAGTTTTCTCGATGGTGAGCCAGACACCATTTCGCATGGATGGAACCGCCGCGGGAAACGATGCCCGTCATACGCTTGGCGGTCATCGGCACATAGGCCAGGCGTACGCCGGCATGAATGGTGAAGTAGTCGACGCCCTGCTCCGCCTGTTCGATCAGGGTATCGCGGAAAAGCTCCCACGTCAGGTCTTCCGCTTTGCCGTTCACTTTTTCGAGCGCTTGATAGATCGGCACCGTTCCGATCGGTACCGGTGAGTTGCGGATGATCCACTCACGTGTTTCGTGAATATTTTTCCCCGTGGACAAATCCATGACGGTATCGGCGCCCCAGCGGGTCGACCAGATCATTTTCTCGACTTCCTCTTCGATGGAGGAGGCAACGGCGGAATTGCCGATGTTGGAATTGATCTTCACGAGGAAGTTCCGGCCGATGATCATCGGTTCGCTTTCCGGGTGGTTGATGTTCGAGGGGATGATCGCGCGGCCACGGGCAACCTCGTCGCGCACGAACTCCGGTGTGATGACCCGGGGAATGTGGGCACCCCAAGCAAATCCAGGATGCTGTTGTACGCCGCCGCCCTGGCCGTTTTGGGATGAGGCGCCAATGCCCGATTGGCGCGATTGGTTCTCACGGATGGCAATAAACTCCATCTCCGGTGTGACGAGGCCCTTTCGCGCATAGTGCAGCTGGGTCACGTTCCTGCCGGGTTTCGCCCGCAATGGCTTACGGATATGCTGAAAGCGAAGTTCCGCCAACTTTGGGTCTGTCGCCCGTATGCGGCCGTAGGCTGAACTTACTTCCGGAAGCTCGTCGACATCCTGCCGGCTGAGCACCCAGGACCGTCTCACCGGCATGAGGCCTTGTCGGACATCCACTGATGCAGAAGGATCGGTGTAGGGACCGCTGGTGTCATAGACGATGACGGAGGCATTCTGAGACTTCGTCCCGTTCATTCCCTTGGTAGGGGTAAGATCGATTTCACGCATCGGAACACGGACCCCTTCGCGAGTACCGGCTACGTAGATTTTACGCGAGGCGGGGAAAGGGGTGATGGACAACGACGAAGATGGAGCCGTCGTCCCATTCCCGTTGAGAGGTCCGTTCGTTGTTGTATGGATGCTCATAAAGAGATCCTTTCTATGGTTGGTCGATAGGCGATACCAAACCGGCAATAAAAAAGCCGCGTCCCGTGAACAGGGAAGCGGCGGAATCCTCACAGGCTCGTTGTCGTCCGGCTTCCCTACGCTGGTATTACCCAGGTCAGGTTGTGAGGGTCGTCCGATTGAACCGGACTCTCAGCCGCAGGGCTCCCCTAGCTATAGATCAGGATCGTATTACTCCCAAACACCGAAGTCAATCCGCTATTTAGACCCATTCCGCGTTCTCTCTTTTGGGCGGGTGACTAGGACTTTTCCTCAGTAGGCCATTCGTTGATTATGAAGGAGGCCTATCGTAGAATGAAATCCCCTAACACGTGGGAAGAACATTGTGACGGCTGTTGCAACATTACCGCGGGCAATTACCGAATACCAAACGCAGTCGGCTGAGGAGTTATTCCGTCGGACGGCAGCGGCGAAGCGCGCGCTCGGTGATCGCGTGATGGTGCTGGGCCATAATTACCAGCGGGACGAAGTCATTCAGCATGCCGATTTTCGCGGTGATTCGCTTTTGTTGGCGAAATTGGCCGCCGAACGCTCTGAACGACCCTACATCGTTTTTTGCGGCGTGCACTTTATGGCTGAGACGGCGGATATTCTCAGTCGTTCTCAACAGACTGTGATTCTGCCGGACATGGCTGCGGGATGCTCGATGGCCGATATGGCGGCGATCGAACAGGTTGACCAGTGCTGGGAAGCGTTGGATCGTGTGATTCCCGTCGAAGAAACTGTGATGCCGGCCGTCTACGTGAATTCCGCGGCGGTACTCAAGGCGTTTTGTGGCGAGCACGGGGGGATCACCTGCACGTCTTCCAACGCCAAAGCTGTGATTGAATGGTGCTGGGCTAGGCGGGAAAAGATCCTTTTTTTCCCTGATGAGCACTTGGGCCGTAATACGGCGAACAAGATGGGGATTCCCCGCGAGCAGATGATCGTATGGGACCCCTATCAGCCCAACGGCGGAAATACCAAGGAAGCCATCAAGCGAGCCAGGCTGATCCTATGGAAGGGCCATTGCAGCGTTCATCAAATGTTTCAACCGGTCCATGTCGATCACTTCCGCAAACAGTATCCCGACGGCAAAGTGATCGTGCATCCGGAATGTCACGAAGACGTGGTGAACAAAGCGGATCTTATCGGATCGACCGAGTTCATCATTCGCACCGTGACCGCCGCGCCTGCCGGCACGACATGGGCGATTGGGACGGAATTGAATCTGGTGAATCGACTGAAGCACGAACTTCCCGACAAGAAAGTGTTCTTCTTGTCGTCCACGGTCTGTCAGTGTGCCACCATGTTCCGAATCGATGCGGCACATCTGTGCTGGGCCATGGAAAACCTTGTCGAAGGCCAAGTTGTCAATCATATCGTGGTACCGCAAGACGACAAGCTCTGGGCAAAGGTCGCGCTTGACCGCATGATGGCCGTCAGTTAGGGCTGGTGCCTCTCCCCTCCCTTCCGGTATAGTCCTTCGATTCAGTAGGCTCATGGATTAAACGTTCGGATCCCGTCGTCATGGATTACAAATCAACGCTCAACCTTCCCAAAACTGATTTTCCGATGAAGGCCAATCTGCCCCAGCGTGAGCCTGAAATGTTGGCCCGGTGGGAACAACAGAAACTCTACGAGCAAATTCAGGCGATGGGGCAGGGAAGGCCTCGGTATGTGCTCCACGACGGCCCTCCGTACGCCAACGGTCGTATCCATATCGGGCATGCGCTGAACAAGATATTGAAGGACATCATCGTCAAATCGAAGACCATGGCGGGTTTTCACTCACCCTATGTACCGGGATGGGATTGCCATGGGTTGCCCATCGAGCATCAGGTCATGAAGGAACTGGGGGACAAAAAGAAGGACTTAGATGTTTCTGCGATTCGCAGGCTTTGTCGTGAGTATGCCGAGCGATTCGTCAATACCCAACGAGAGGAGTTCAAGCGGCTTGGGGTGTTGGCCGAGTGGGATCATCCGTACCTCACGATGACACCCGAGTATGAAGCGACGATCATCCGTGAGTTCGGGAAATTCGTGGAGCGTGGAGGAGTTTACAAGGGTCTCAAGCCGGTTCTCTGGTGCACACAAGATCAAACCGCGCTGGCGGAAGCGGAAGTGGAGTACGATACCCATACTTCTCCGTCGATCTATGTGAAATTCCCCGTCGTCACATCACCGCCCGTGCTGGCAAGGCTCTTTCCCGGCGTTCCCTTTCCACAAGACACGAAGTCGGTTTCCGTCGTCATCTGGACGACCACACCTTGGACCCTCCCCGCGAATCAGGCCGTCTGCCTGCACCGCGACTTCGACTACGCCTTTGTTCAAGTCGGCGATGAATTGCTGATTATGGCGGAAAAACTTGTAGACCACGTCGCAAAAGCCTGTGCGTTTGATTCCTACCGGATCGTGGGTGTCAAGAAAGGCGGAGACGGCTTCGAGGGTCTGGAAACGCAACGCCCGTTGTCTACCGGTTTGTCACCGGTCCTCCTCGGTGACTTCGTGACGCTCGAACAAGGCACCGGTTGCGTGCACATCGCGCCGGGACACGGGATGGAAGACTACCTCTTGGTGTTGGAGCATAATGCCAAGGCATCTCCCGGCGAACGGCTCGAAATCTCGGCGCCGGTCGACAATAGCGGGCGCTTCACGTCGGTCGTGAACGAGTTCGCCGGCCAACATGTCTTGAAGGCCAATCCGAAAATCGTGGACTACCTGCAGGCGAATGGACGCCTGCTCGGGCATGGTTCGGTGAACCACTCGTATCCGCACTGTTGGCGGTGTAAGAGTCCGGTGATCTTTCGCGCGACGGAGCAGTGGTTTGTGTCCATGGAGACGAACGACTTGCGGAAGGAAACGTTGGCGGAGATTGAACGGGTCCGATGGATCCCCAGCTATGGCCGTGATCGTATCTACGGAATGATCGAAAACCGGCCGGACTGGTGCCTCTCGCGCCAACGTGTGTGGGGGGTTCCGATCCCAGGCTTCACCTGTCAAACGTGCCGAAACGTTCTCGCCGATCCCGTCGTGATTGATCATGTCGCGGCCTTGATGGAGTCCCGAGGTGCGGATGTCTGGTTCGAACGGTCGGCAGACCAACTGCTGCCTGCAGGGACAATCTGCCCTCAGTGCGGTGGAACCACGTTTGAAAAGGAGCGCGACATTCTGGATGTGTGGTTTGAGTCAGGAGTCAGCTATGCGGCTGTGGCGAAGCCGAGAAAGTGGTGGCCGGCTGATCTGTACCTTGAAGGGTCCGACCAACATCGTGGATGGTTCCATAGCGCTCTATTGGCCGGCGTGACGACGGATCATCGGGCGCCTTACGGCGCGGTGTTGACCCACGGCTTTGTCGTGGACGGGCAGGGCAAGAAGATGTCCAAGTCTGCGGGAAATGTGGTGGCGCCGCAAGACGTCATCAAGCAGTCGGGCGCCGAAATCCTTCGTCTGTGGGTGGCCGCTCAGGACTACAGGGAAGATCTCCGTATCTCCCAGGAAATTCTGAATCATCTGATCGAGGCATACCGAAAAATCCGCAATACCTCCCGGTTTGTGCTGAGCAACCTGTACGATTTCGATCCGGCCGCGCAAGGCGTTCCTTATGAGCAGTTGCCGGAATTGGACCGATGGGCCTTGTTGCGTCTTGCGGAGCTGATCACGAAAGTGCGGGGAGCTTACGAAGATTTCGAGTTCCACACCATCTTCCATGCCCTGAACAATTTCTGTTCCGTGGACCTCAGCGCCGTCTACCTCGACATTCTCAAGGATCGGCTCTATACCTTTCGTGCCGATTCGCCGTCGCGCAGAGGATCGCAGACGGTGCTGTTTGAGATTATTGTGGCTTTGGCCAAGCTCATGGCACCCATTCTGAGTTTTACAGCCGATGAGATTTGGCGAATGTTGCCGGGAAGCCGAGAGGCAGCCGCAAGCGTGCACCTTACGCCGTTCCCTGAGGGTGAGTCTGTTTGGCGCGACGAAGTTTTGGCGGCTCGATGGGACAAGTTGCTTGCCTATCGGACCCGTGTGCAGGGGGAACTGGAAGCTCGCCGTCGAGACAAGGTGATCGGATCGTCGCTTGAGGCGCATGTCCGGATCGATGCGGGACCCGATGCCTACCCGTTTTTGGCGGCGTATGCAGAAGATCTCAGCACGATTTTTATCGTGTCGCGCGTGACGCTGAGGCAGGCGGAAGGAGGACCATCGGATATTCATATAACCGTTGAAAAGTCGGATGCCGCTAAATGCGAACGTTGCTGGAACTATCGAGAAGCGGTCGGCAAGGACGTTGTCCATCCGACACTGTGTGATCGATGTGTGGAGGCTATCCGTTGAGTCGATCAAGCCTTCGCCATCTGGCACTCGCATCGGTGACCGGCAGCATCGTTTTCTTGGATCAGCTGACCAAACAGCAGATCATGCAGACGATGCGTTTACATGAATCCATCCCCGTCATTCCCAATCTTTTCAGTCTGACCTATATCCGGAATCCCGGAGCGGCCTTTGGTCTATTGGCGGGGAGTAGTAATGCGTTTCGGATGGTCTTTTTCGGGCTGACGTCGATTTTCGCCCTTGGATTGCTGGGCACGATTTTGTCGCGGATGCCGGAGCAAGATTGGTTGGGGCGGGTCAGTGTCGCGGGGATTCTCGGCGGCGCGATCGGCAATTTAATCGATCGGCTGCGTTTTGGAGAAGTGATCGACTTTTTGGATGTCTATGTCGAAAACTATCACTGGCCTGCGTTCAATGTAGCGGATTCCGCGATCACCGTCGGAGTGATCTTCCTAATCATTCACTTCGCTTTCGAAAAACGGGCAGATCCACCTACCGCTTCAGAAACCTCCTCCGCTCCGTAATCACATGAGTCGTTGTCGGTGCCTGATCATTCGCAGCTAGGCCGGCATTCGGACGATAAACCCACCTTTTTCTTTGGCTTCCTTCTGCTGGTCCGCCGAGAACATGAACAGCGGCTCGCTGTGACAGAATTGACATTCCCTCGTGGTGACCGTCGCGTTGGGTTCCCCGATACTGGCCAGATACTCTTTCGCCAGTTTGAGTGCAGTGGCTTCATCCGTCGTCATGACGTCGAAGTGAATGCGACCGCTTTTGCCGTTGACCCACGTATCGTAGACATGAATCGTATCCGAAGACATGAACAGCTCCTTTCAGCGGACAATCAACATGACTAAAACACCAAGAATAATACGATAGTATGCAAAGACCCGCAAGGTGTGCCGTTGGACATAAGTGAGGAAGGCGGCGATGACGGCCCACGCCACCAGGAATGAAACGACCATGCCGAGGCCGAGGGCCATAAAGTCTTGATCGGTAAACGCTCCTCGCGCCTTCCATGTTTCGTAAACCGTTGCGGCGATGATGGTCGGAAGGGCGAGGAAAAAAGAGTATTCCGTGGCAACTTTTCGGTCTAATCCGGCGAGCAGACCCCCGATGATCGTCGAGCCGGAGCGCGACATGCCGGGGATGAGAGAGGCGCATTGTGCCAGCCCGATCCAGAACGCATGAACCGCCGACACCTGATCGAGACTCTTGGCATGGCCGGGTGGTTTCGTCGCTTCGACGATGAGGATGATGATGCCCCCCAGGATCGATGTTGACGCCACCGTAAGCGGAGTAAATAAATACGATTTGATCCATCCGTGAGCCAACAGGCCGAGTATGGCCGCGGGGAGGAAGGCGATACCCAGCCCCAGTATGAACCATAGGTTGGGATGACTGCGCATGGAGGCCTTGACGCGGTCGGGCCATCCGACGAGAGGCCGGTGTGCCCAATCTCCGCGCAAGGCCTTCTGTTCCTGCCAGGCCCCCGCCAAAAGTCGCCCGATTTTCTCCCGCTCGAACACGATGACGGCCAGAATCGCTCCCAATTGGATAGAGATTTCCGCGTTCGCCGCTACGTCACCGGTGAAGCCGAGGGCATGGCCTACCAGGATAAGATGTCCCGTGGATGAGACGGGCAGAAATTCGGTGAGTCCTTCGACGATTCCCAGTATCACAGCGAGCGTTGGGCCCCATTCATTCATGCGTACACCATGGAGGATGTGAATCGTGAGGGAGGGTTAAACCCTCACGGCCGTCTCTGATAAAATGTGAGCGATGATCACAGAGCCTCGACGTTCCGTCAAGCACAGATGTCTTATGGTCCCTCGTGGCATCAGAGTGAATATCGATAGCACCAAAAGCAAATATGTTGACAATGTCAGGATGTTGGCATACACACAAGGAAATGAACCGAAAAGACCACGTCACAGCCGTGGCCGAAGTGAAGTTCCGCATGATACACGGACAGGCCGTAGGACTTGATGGAGGGAGGATCGCATGAAACGCGAGTGGACGGTGATAGTGTTGGTCGGTGCGGTGTTGACGACGGGTTGCGTGTCAAACAAGAAATACCAAGAGGCATTGGCCGAGGCAGACAACGTCAAGATGGAACTGGAAAAAACCCGCCAACAGAAGAGCGCCATGGAGCAACAGGTCCGAACCCTCAAAGAACTGAACGTGAAGTTCGGCAATGAGGCGCAATCGGTTCGCGATGAACTCCAACGCATTGAACACGGACGTGACGCGGAGCGAGGCACGATCGAAGGACGAACCAAAGAACTCGAGGACAAAATCAAAGCGTTATCGGCACAGAATAAGAACGTCCGGCAGGAATATCAGGACGTGAAACGCCATAATGACACATTGAAATCACTGGTCGCCCGTTACCAAAAGGAGCTCAAGGATCGTTCCAATGCCGGGTCGGCTCAAACAGCGACACTCACCCCGAGCCAGACTCCTATAACGGCAACGGCCTCCCCGGTCCCTGCTTCGGCGGCGATGAACATCAATAAGGTTTCAGCGAGCGACATGATCCTCTTCCTTGGGCTGAAGCAGGAAGAGGCCGATCGCATCGTGAGCAATCGCCCCTACCGTGTGAAGGGGGAATTGGTCGCAAAAAACGTGGTCCCCAAAGAAACCTTCGACCTGATCAAGGATCGCATCTCCGTCAGTCCATAATCGAATTGGACGTCTTTGCGATATCGAAGGGCCGCCCTTCAAAAAGGGCGGCCCTTTTTGTTTTACCGGTTATTTCTGCGAACCGCTGACTCTGAGAGCAGATCTTCGAACGAGCGAAACCCCAGATTGAGTCCTTCACAAACCTCAACTTGTCGATCGAAGCGGTTCTTTGTACGGAGCATGTTCCACAACCTGCCAAAACCGACGCGGCCCCAAGCGGCCACGTGGAAGACCGAGAGCGGGTAGTCGGTTCCAAAGAGGAGGCGGGAGTGAAGTTCGAGGTGGTGTCTCAAATGCAATAACATTTTCAATCGATGGGGATGGGTGAGGGCGGAAATATCGGCATAAAAGTTCGGATAGTGCCGGCACAAGTCCCGAAAAGTAGGAAGAAACTTTTCATAGAACATCAGCCCGTAACTGCAGGCGTGCGCGGCGATGACGGTTACCCCTTCTTCGAGTGCCAGGCGCAGGCGATCAGGGTCTCCCAGTGACTGATCCTTGCCGATCAGGCTGAATTCGTACCCGACGTGGCTGAGAAACGGCAACTTCCTTTGGGCGAGTGCACGATAGAATGGTTTGTATCTCTGATCCGCCGGATTGAAGTGCTGAGCGTTCGGTAAAACCTTGATCAAGACGGCACCGGCATCGGCGCAGCGGTGAACTTCATCAATGGCATCTTCACGCTGCGGATTGATCGACGGACCGGCCAGAAATATATCCGGATAAGCTCGGACGGTCTCGAAGACATAGTCGTTGCCGACCAGAAAGTCCGTATGTTGAAGATTGAGCAGGCCGGTCCGGTCATAGGATCCATCCATGCCGAGGAGCACGGCCCTGGAGACGTACTTCGAAGCGCGAAGCTCAGTCAGCAGATGTTCGAGATACTTCCTGTTGGTTTCACGTGGATGGGCTTCTGAAAGGTCCTGTTTCCACAAGAGGAAGCGAAAGAGCGGACTTCGGAGAAGTTTCGGCGAGATGAAGCAACCGTTGTCGCCGTCCGGCAGCGCCGCGAGATGGACGTGACAATCGATGAGCGATCGGGTTGAACTCATGGTCAGTCGCCATACGTGGTCTGATCTCGTGCTTCATCCTGGGATGAAAGCCTCTCCATCGCGATTTGCTTCACACCCCGCAAATCGAGCTTACCGGTCCCGAGGACCGGTAACGCGTCGACCTTGACGAACTGGTGCTTTCCCGGAATGAACAGGTTGGGCAAGCCGCTCGCGGAGACCTTTTCCAGGATAGGTGGAATGCGGGATTCCTCCAACGTATGGAGGACTGCGAGACGCTCTCCCTTTTTGTCGTCGCGCAAGCCCGTTACGGCAAATACTTGTGTATCGGCTCCGGCTGCCTGTTGCAAGGCTTCCTCGACTTTGCCGTGGGGAACCATCTCGCCTCCGATTTTTGAGAAACGTGACAACCGGTCGGTAATCGTCAAAAATCCGTCTTCGTCGAGAGAGGCGATGTCGCCGGTAATGTACCAGCCATTCCGCATGACCTGAGCCGTCAGGTCTTCGCGTCCAAGATAGCCGTTCATCACATTCGGTCCCTTTACCAGCAACATTCCGGGCGTGCCGGCCGAAAGCGGTGCGTAACTATCAGGATCGACAATCTGCACCGATACGCCGGGAAGCGGCTGGCCGACGGTCCCTCGGCGCGAGGCCGGTTGATAGTAGCCTGCTGCGCGGAAATCCGGGCAATTCACCGCAATGACAGGGGCGCATTCCGTGACGCCATAGCCTTCGATCGGGCCGATTCCAAATTTCTCCTCGATCGCTGCGGCCAGGCGCGGCGACAACTTCTCTGCACCGGTGAGGATGACACGCACCGAGCTGAATTGTTCCGGCGTGCAGCGGCGAGAATAGAGTTGCATGAACGTCGGCGTAGTGACCAGAAAAGTGATGCGGTACTGCCGGACAAGGTCACCGATTGCCGCCACGTCGAGCGGTGAAGGATGAAAAATCATGGCGGCGTTATTGGACATCACGAACCAGAACACCATGTATCCGAATGAGTGGAAAAACGGCAGGATGCCGAGGACGCGTTCGTCGCGATAGAGATGAAGCACCTGCGTGGCACCTTGGCTGTTCATGTCGATGCTGAAGTGGGAGAGCATGACTCCCTTGGGCTCTCCGGTGCTGCCGCTGCTGAAAATGATGGTCGCCAGACTGTCCGGTGTGAGGGGGGCCGTTTGCCCGCAGGCTCGTTCGATGAGCCTGCACGGAGCGAACAAGGCCAGTAGGGCCGCCAGCACTTTCTGCCCGGTGCCGATTGTCTTGGCCACGTCCTCAAGCCAGATTACCGACGGTCCGTCCGGCAGCTCCAGTTTAGCCCTTTCGATGAAGGTATGACTGGTCACGATGGTGTGCAAACCGGCAAGACGTACAGCGGCCTCTAGGCCCGATTTCCCCACCGTATAGTTCAAGTTCACGATAATTTTCCCGCAGAGCGGGGCGGCGACATTGACTAAGGCGGCGGCGACGGTGGGAGGAAGCAAGACGCCTACCCGTTCTTGGCCTTGCCAGTAGGCGTGAAGCGTTCTCGCCAGGACGATTGATCCGATCAGGGCCTGTAAAGAGGAGACGCGCGGGCGGGTCTGATCGGCCATGGCTAAGCGGAAGGGAGAGCGACGCATCGATGAAATGAATTGACGATGCAGAGGACGGCGGCTCGGTTTTCTGAGTTGCCAGGCCGCTTCGCCGAGCTCGCGAATCTTCCCGCGCAGTTCATGCGCCGTCGTACTCGGCGGCAGGGGTGCCCCGAACGAGACGGTGACAGGATAGGGAATGCGTTCCGGCATTTTCCAGAGAAAGCGCCCGTGATTGAAGCTGAAGATGCTGCCCCACACGCGGTCTAAATAAACCGGAATGACGGGGGCTGTCCGTCCTTTCACGATCCGTTCGAATCCACGCCGGAACGGCAACAGCGTGCCGGTTCGGGTAATCTGGCCCTCGGGAAAGATGCAGACGAGCTCTCCCTTCTCGACCGCCGTCCCGGCGTCGCGGAGCGCCCGCAGAATGACCCTTAAGCCGCCATGAGAAGAAATGGGGATGACTCCGAGCGTCTCCATGAAGGGCTTGAAGATGAGCTGCTCGGCATATTGGGAATCGACGACAAAACGCACGGGACGATCCACGCTGGCCATTAGGAGTAAGCCGTCGATAAAGGAGACGTGATTGGGCACCAGGAGAGCGCCGCCGGATGGCGGCACATGCGTTTCGCCGATGATGCGGAGACGATAAATGCTGTTGGTGAGGATAACCAGCACAAAGCGAAGGAATGTGTCAGGCAGCAGCCAGAGCGCCCATCCGATACCTGCCAAGGTCATGAGGGCGGCAGCCAAGAAGATACCGGTTGTCGAGATACCGACATTGGCCAGGGAGCCTCCGGCGAGCGAGCCCAATAAGATGCCGGTGAAGACACAGGTGTTGGAGAACGAAATAACGGCGCCGCGCCGATCGGACGGGGATTTCCATTGGAGAATGGCGTTCAACGGAACAAAGATGAACGAACTGGAAATTCCCAGCGCGATCATCATGGCGAACGTTCCGGACAACGGCGGAGTCAGAGCGCCGAGCAAGAGCAACGTGAAGAAGACGCCGATGGCGCCCAAAGGAATCAGCCCGTACTCGACTCGGTTCCTCGACACTCGTCCGACCAGCATTGCGCCGATCCCGATGCCCACCGACAGGACGGTGAGGGGAAGGCCGGACATCGCGTCGGACAGATGCAGGACGGCTTTGGCATACACGAGCAAGTTTTGCCCGAACAGGCTTGCAACCGTCCAGAACAGGATTTCCATGGGGATAGCCATGCGCAGCATCCGTTCCGATTGAATGGCCGCCCAGGCTCCTCGAATGGTGGCGCTCACGCCGCCGGCAGTGCGGGCGGGCGACACCGATGGAATGCGAAAGGCCGTGGTGAGACCGATGACTGAGAGTACGGTCAATGCGAGCGGAGCCAGCCAGGATTGATCCCCCGCCATCTGCAAGAGGAAGCCTCCCGCGGCGGTTCCCGTCAGGATGGCCGCGAACGTCCACATTTCCAGCAAGCCATTGCCGGCGGCGAGCCGTTCATGGGGGATCAGTTCGGGAAGGATGCCGTATTTCGAAGGGCTGAAGAGTGCGCTGTGTATCCCCATGCCGCAGAGAACGATGAAGGGTAGAACACCCCCCGCCGGATTCCACCAGAGTGCGACTGTGCCGGCGGCCATGAGGAAGACCTCGACTACTTTGATTGAGATGATGACCGTCCGTTTGCTGACGCGATCGGCCAATGTGCCCCCGACAAGAGACAAGAGCACCAACGGCAGCGTGAAAATCACGAACGCCATGGCCGTCTGCGTCTGGGCGACTGCTTCCAGTTCCGGACCGGGCGCCAGGCCCGCCGTGGCTTGGTGGATGGCCAGCAAGGCCACCATCAGCTTCCAGGCGTTGTCGTTGAACGCCCCGCAGAATTGGGCGACCAGCAGGCCTCGGAGAGGATAAGAAACGGATGGAAGTTCTGAACCGGCAGAGATTGTCATTCGTGCGGCTATTGTGCCTGATTTGGGGGGGGCGGTGAAATAGGTAACCCTTCCAGTTCCATGATGCGTAACGCGTTGGTCGTGGGGCAGGGGCCCGGTCTAAGCTTGTAGTCGAACTCCAAAGCGCCGGCGGAGACGGTTTCTTGAAAGTGCGCGTTGACCAAGCCCGGTACTGCCGACTCGAGATCCGCCAGCTCCAAATCGTGGGTGCTGACCAAGCCGAAGCCATGTCCTTGCGACAGGGCGGTGATATAGGCCCGGCTGCCGATGAGCCTCTCTCGATTGTTGGTGCCTTTGAAGATCTCGTCGATGAGGAACAAAACCGGAGGCAAAGTCCGTTCCTGTGTCGCATCCAAGATCGTCTTGAGCCGTTTCACCTCGGCATAGAAAAACGAAAGGCCGGCATCCAGCGAATCATCGACGCGAATGCAGCAGGCCAGCCGGCTCCACGTCCACTCAAACGCATCCGCACACACAGGGGCGCCGGCTTGCGCCAGGCAGAGGTTGATGCCGATCGTTCGCAAAAATGTGCTTTTGCCGGACATGTTCGACCCGGTAATCAGGTGAATCGAACCGAGTCCCTTCAGATGAACGTCGTTGGTCACACGGGTCTTCGCCGGCAGCAACGGATGGCCGAGTCGGGCGGCGTGAAAAGCAGGCGGGGTGCCGTTCTCTTCGCCGGCCGCGATGAGGGGAACGGGCCATGTGTAATCGGGATGGAGATCGGCAAAGGTGGCCAGAGCCGACGCCGCTTCGACTACTGCCAGACAATCGAGCCACTGTGGAAGGCGGTTCTTGATCGCTTGTTGAATGTGCGACAACCTCCGACTGAACCACAAATCCCAGGGGCATAAGGCGTTCACGGCCAGATGGACGAGGGGATGGGCCTTGATGCTGATGGCATGAAGCGTGCGGGCGGCCTGGTGGAGGTGCAGCATGGGGCTGGCTCCCCCCATCAGATTCGCACAGGTAGCGGCGAGAGCGGTGCCTTGTCGTCGGGCGTGGCGCTCGAGGTAGCCGAGGACGACGGCAAGTCGTTCGGTCTCATGGTGCAGGCCGACCGCATGTTCCAGCAACTCTTCGCCTTGATCCGTCATAAAATAGATCAACGCATAGGCTCCAAATGAGAACATCCAATAGCCGGGAAGCAGGCCGAGCATCGAAGCAGAGGCAAGGCTTATCGTAGAGAGAGCGAGGAGGCTTTGGACAGCGAGTGTGGCGCTCAAGCGAGGCCAGCCGATCGAATGTTCCAGTACCGCGGTTAATCGCCTGCCGTTGATTTCTTGGTCTCCGGTCAATTTCGCTTCAAGCGCCAAGCGGTCGCGAAAGAGAGGGCGAGACGCAAGTTCCCGTACCAAGGACTGCCGTGCGCGCCACTGGGATGGGAAAGGCGGTTGATCCAGCAACCAGTTGTGCAAGCGCTCTCGGCCATGGTCCGACACGGTGGTGTCCAGAAGATGCACCAAGGAATGAGCTCCAAAAAGGTCGAGATCCGAGGCGTAGGGATGAGACTTCGGAGCCGCGCCGGGTCTTGGGGGAATGGCAGCCCAATCCAAGGCGATACGCGCAAGATGAACCTGCTTGAGCTGTTTCCATTGCCGAAGCCGATGAATCCTTGTTTCCACCCTGTTATGATACGCGGCCACGGTGACGAAGAGGGCCAAAAATGCGCCGAGAATCAAATTGCCGCTGTGATACCAATCGAGCTTGTAAAGGGTCACGGTACTGACGAGGCCGACGAGGAAAATAGCCAACCGCCATCGGGTGAACGTTGCGCTGGTGCCGGTGCCTCGAGCAATGAGGCGGTCGGTGCGCCGAATGATTGTGTTGAGGGAGTCGATGCGTGAGCCCGCCATAACGGGCGACCTTACTGGGAACTGGCGGGAACGTCAAATCATGAAACGGTGTGCAAGCCGGGAATGACGGATCACGATGTCGAATGACTGGGTTGAAATCTGCATCCAAGACAATCTCGATGTAGGGGAGCTATTGAGTAGGCTAGACGATGCCGCTGTACAGGGTGCCTGGGAGGAGGACGGCACGGTCCATCTCTACTGGCCTGAAGACCGATGGAACGAAGAACGGCTTGCGTCAGTTCGATCGGTTCTTTCGGGTCTCGCGCAATCGAGCGCCGAGATTCCTCTGTCCGTGATACGCGTGCCGGCTCAGGATTGGAACGAGGCATGGGTTCGCTCTGTGAGACCGCTTCGCATCGGTCGATTGGTCATTCGTCCGAGTTGGGAACCGGTCACGCTGGACTCTCGTGACATTGAAATCATATTGGATCCCAAGCAAGCCTTCGGCACCGGCCATCATGCGACCACCCGCATGATGCTGGAATGGCTGCACGAGGAGATCCACGGTGGAGAAGCGGTCTTGGATGTGGGGGCGGGCAGCGCGATTCTAGCCATGGCAGCGGTGAAACTGGGTGCGGCGTCCGCCATCGGAGTCGAGAGTGACCCGGTTGCGGCGGAGTGTGCGAGAGAGTCTGTCGTACAAAACGCATTGAATGACCGGATCGACATTCTTTGCGGCACGTTGGCCGATTGGCCGCGACAAAGTCGGAAAGCCGCTGATCTTGTGCTGGCCAATCTTGATCGGCAGACGCTCTTGGAACTGGCAGAACAGTTGGCGGGTTTTGCGTTCAGAGGGACGAGGATAATGGTCTCCGGCATTCTGGTCGAACAACAAACCGAGATCATGGAGCGGTTTTCCGACCTTGGGTTGGTCTGCTCCCGACGCTGTGGAGATGAAGGTTGGGTGGCGATGAAATGGTTGAAGCCGGAATCCTGCGACGCAGAGGCATGACGATGTCCACGAGGCCGCCCTATCCGCATGTGCATCAAATCAACGTCTCTGACGGAGGTGTTCCCAAGTCGCCGGTTTGGGAAGCCAAGGTGAGCGAACGAGGATTGGATGGCGATCGGCAGCGGAATCTCACGTTCCACGGAGGTCCTGACCGCGCGGTCTGTTTGTATTCGCTTGATCTCATTGAACGACTTCAAGATGAAGGGCATTCGATCGATGCCGGATCCTCGGGTGAAAACCTGACCTTGTCGGGATTGGACTGGGACATGGTTCGGCCGGGTGTGCGGGTGACCATCGGCCCTGAAGTTCAGCTCGAGGTCACGAGCTATACCTCGCCATGCAGTCACAATGCACGATGGTTTCGGGACGAGGACTTCTCCCGCATTTCACAGAAAGCAAATCCTGGTTGGAGTCGTGTATATGCGAGAGTGCTGCGCGGAGGCATTGTGCGACCGGGAGATGCAGTGGTGGTGGAACCGTGAAGCGTACCTCGTGAAGTGTATCTCGTAAGACTTTTGCGAACGACCCTTCACGAACGACGAGCAACGAAGATGATGCATCGAATATTAGAACCGGAACTCATGGACGACCCGAAGCAGGCGGAAGCCTACGCGCGCGCCGACTTCGCGGAAGAGAATCAAGGATTCGTCGATCGCTTCAAAGAATACTTCCCGGAGTTTTCGCAGGGTCGCGTGCTGGATCTCGGCTGCGGCCCGGCCGACATTCCCATTCGGTTTGCCAGGCTCTATCCGGCTTGCCAGGTCATCGGTGTCGATGCCTCAGCACCGATGATTCAGATAGGAGAACAGGCGGTCAAGCAAGCGGGATTGGCTGATCGCATTACGTTGCGCTGCGAACGATATGAAGAAGTAGCAGGCGCGAGAATCGTCGATGCCGTGATTTCCAACAGCTTGCTCCATCACCTGCCGAATCCGTTGCAGTTTTGGCAGAAGCTGCGCCAGCTGGTGAAACCCGGAGCGCCGGTGCTGGTGATGGATCTGCTCCGCCCGGAATCGCCGGAAGCGGCACAGGCCATCGTCGATCAATACGCCGCCAACGAGCCGGACATTTTGCGACGCGATTTCTACAACTCGCTGCTCGCGGCGTTCACGGAAGACGAGATCGGTTCGCAGCTGGCCCGCATGAACCTCACACGTCTATTGATCGATATTCCGGATGACCGGCATTGGGTGGTCGGCGGCATCATTTATTAAAGAATCTCTGCGAGAAGGTATGTTGGTGAACACAATGGAAAGGCGATTGCGTAAGTATCTCGCGGTTCTCCTGATTCTGAGTGTTGCGAGTCCTGTTGGATGCAACAATCGCGAAACGATCCTCGTGATCGAAAAGCCGACGGAGGTTCACAGCATAGAACAGACGGCCCCTTCTACTGAATCCTCGAGTGCGGGGCCTCAGCCGGGGAAAGTCATTGCGATTCTGAAGGCAAGTGAAACGGCACGGGCCATCGGTGTGTATCACGGCAAAGATTTTGACGCCTTCCAAGTTAAACTTGCCGACGGCACCGAGGGGCTCATCATCGCTGGTGATACCTTCAAAGTCATGTCCCGATGAGACACGGGATATGAGAATGCGCCAGATTCACCTTTATCG
>CAYXKP010000050.1:0-27930 GCA_964465695.1 uncultured Nitrospira sp. | reverse complement strand
GAGCGGGAATAGCTCAGTGGTAGAGCATCGCCTTGCCAAGGCGAGGGTCGAGGGTTCAAATCCCTTTTCCCGCTCCAATTCCGTCCCACATCAGACCCCACACAATTTGAGTCCTCAACCGGGGAATGGCGAAGGGGATGCACTGCATAACCGGGAGGATTCATCTGACCGCTGGCTTCCAGCGTCGGCTCCATCCCATCTAGTGTGGCTTACAAAGCGCACAGGGGCACCATTCTCTCTTGAGGTTTTTCGCATGGCCGCCTGATTCTTTCAGCGGGAAGCTGTTCGCGTTCAACAGATCGTCATGGATGGTCCTTCCCGAGGTCATTAGCTATGAGCCGAAACTGTTCCAGCGCCGCTTCGAGGTCATCCACAATCTCCTGCGCGATCACATCCGGATCCGGCAGGTTGTCGGAGGCTTCGAGGGATTCGTCCTTGAGCCAGAAGATGTCGAGGCTGGCTTTGTCGCGTGCGATTAGTTCGTCATAGTCGTAAGCTCGCCAGCGGCCGTCTGGTTTCTTTTCGGACCAGGTCGCTTTGCGCTCGTGGCGGTTCGCCGGGTTGTAGCACGTCACGAATTCATCGAGATCCTCGCGCTTGAGCGGGTTGGTCTTGAGCGTGAAGTGTTGGTTCGTGCGGAGGTCGTAGATCCAGAGCTTCTTGGTCCAGGGCGTTTCGCTCGCCGGTTTCTTGTCGAAGAATAAGACATTGGCTTTCACGCCTTGCGCATAGAAAAGACCGGTCGGAAGGCGCAACAGCGTGTGTACGTCGCAGTCATGCAGCAGCTTCCGCCGGACCGTCTCACCTGCCCCGCCTTCGAAGAGCACATTGTCCGGCACGACGACGGCCGCGCGACCATTGATCGCGAGGATCGTCTTCACATGCTGGACGAAGTTCAATTGCTTGTTCGAGGTCGTGGCCCAGAAGTCATCGCGCTCGTAGGTCTCGCGTTCTTTGGAGACTTCGCCGTCCTGTCCCACGACCGTATAGCTGCTCTTCTTGCCGAATGGCGGATTGGTCAGCACGATGTTGAAACGGTCCTTGGGATCTGAAGCCAGAGCGTCTGCCGCCTCGACCGGCTCGAAATCCTGTGAGCCGATACCGTGCAGCAAGAGATTCATGGCACAGAGGCGGACGACGCCTTGTACCAACTCATAGCCTTTCAGGGTCTCCTTCTTAAGCTTTATCAACTGTGGCTTTGTAAGGTGCGGGTTGTGCTTCACCACGTAGTCGTGCGCGGCAAGGAGGAACCCTCCGGTTCCGCAGGCTGGATCACAGATCGTGTCGCCAGGCTTCGGGGAGACACAGTCCACCATCGCCTGGATCAATGGACGCGGTGTGAAGTATTGGCCGGCTCCCCCTTTGACGTCTTCGGCGTTCTTCTGAAGCAAGCCTTCGTAGGCATCGCCTTTCACATCAGCACTCATCGCCGACCAGTCTTCCTTGTCGATCAGGTCCACGATAAGGCGGCGGAGCTTGGCGGGGTCTTGGAATTGGTTCTGGGCCTTATTGAATATCAGACCGAGCAGGCCTTTCCTTTTCCCTAGCTCCTCTAAGGTCTGACGATAATGCGAGAGCAAGTCCTCGCCATCATATTTGAGCAGGCTCGACCAGTTATACTTGTTCGGCACTGAACTCTCTTGGTTGTATGGGGGTTTTGTCCGCTCGTCGGCCATCTTGAGGAACAGCAAGTACGTCAACTGCTCGACGTAGTGCCCGTAGCTCATCCCGTCGTCGCGGAGGACGTTGCAGTAATTCCAGAGTTTTTGGACGATGGACGAGGGGCTCATCTGATATAGGATGGCGCTCAACCAGTGTTGTCAGGCCTGTGCGGGGACGAAGTCGGAAGCTTCACGGACGAGTTAGATTGGTCTGCGCCATCTTACGTGCCGGTCACGAGCTCGGCTTCCAGAGGACGATCCTTCTTGAAACGGCTCACACCAAGGACGCTGAAGCCCAGCACATGTCCCTGCTCATCAACCCGCTCCATGACCGCATCATGGGCTGTGGGTCGCATGAAACCGGGCGCCTCACGAAACTGCACCTCAAGGTAGTCCGCTTCCGGATCGAACCAGACTTTTACTTTTTCGGCCATATCGTCTCTCCCACCTTAAGTTGATCGGTCAAATAGGCCGTCACCATAAAAGCATCCTCAGGGGCATACTTTACCACGACACATAGCCACTTCCCACCAACCATCGTCTTGGCATAGAACTCGTAGAACAATCGCACAGTCTCATCCGAGCGAGAAACCCGCACTTCGGTCGGCGATTGAAGCACCCGCTCAATCTCCTGGGCCAGGCCAGCCATTTCCGCATGTTGAAGGCAATGGGCTATCCGTTCATCTGTCAGTCGGACAGATCGGCCAAAACAATCACGGACAATCTTCATCGATCATCCCTAAAGAAACGAATAGTCAGAGTCATCGGTGATTCACGAAGTCGCCCTGGCTCAGCCCGCATGCCTGTGCGTCGCACGCAGACAGGTCATCGCGCAGGAGGTTGCAGTAGTTCCAAAGCTTTTGCACGATATCTATCGAACTCATCATCGTTTACCCCGATACAGTCGGCCTGACTCCTCCAGGTGCGACATTTACGAGGGAAAGACTTCCGCCATCTCCCCCCTCTGTCTTTGCAAAACCCGTTGACTGTGCTGAGAAGATGCAGTCAGCCGCCTTGGCAAGAACAACATCTCTGGTGGCTTCCTCGCCAGCAGCTTTCACAAGCGCCGTATATGTGGCCAATGCATTCTGTCGATGCCTGTTAATGACCGAGTTGTGGCGATGTGCCACATAGTTCTTTGCAGAAAGAATCAAAAAGTACGAGATGGTGACGAAGATAAGGAGCTTGCTAGCGACCAGTTGGGCTGTCTCATAGAGATTCGTAGGCTCCAAGATGGGAATCTTGTGGAGGAAAAGAGTTACTGCTGCGTACACTGTAAGTCCGATCGTAAGCCATACTGTCCTCTTCAGCCAAACTGCTGATTCTTTCTCGTGATTGTCGGCTTCATTCTTGAAGTAGATGGCTTGCTGAGACACACCTTGTTCTTCAGCAACCTTACGCACTACTTGCAAAACGGCATCGGCCTCCTTCTTCCTTTTTTCGAGCTCTTGCTGGAGTTCGTTTGCACGATCCGTAACGTGCTGAATTAGACTTCGCGCCTCGCGTTCCAGCTTGCTGAAGTCGGTCGACTTTCTGACCGAGTAGGAAATGAAGGCATACAATTGCTGAAACGTCGGATCGTATGCCTGTCGTAAGCTGGTGATACGGGTGTCACGTTCAGCTTTCGACATTCCAGGTTCAAACTTAGAATTGCGTCGAGAAGGTTGAAGTCGTTGTCTGCCTGCTGTTGGATCGTACGGAGAAAATTATTTGGGAGCTGGTCCAGAACTTCCATTGGGAGTTGACGATAAAGATCAATCAACCGTGTGGCCGGCTCAACGGCGTCGGCGAAGTTAAGCGCAGTTCCTAGAACATCCACCCTGGGGAGCGTTGCAACCTCGAAATTCTGCATGCGCTCCAAAGATTTTTTTGCTTGCTCAAGATACTTCTGCCTTTCAGCGTCTTGACTCATATACAGTCCTTTCGTTCAGTTGGAGTTCACCCGCCAATGGGAGGGCCCCACTAAATGCCTGTTGGAGAATTGACTGCCGCAGGCGTTCGGCACGGGTGAGGTTGGCTACGGCAGTGGCTTCGAGTTCGTCGATGACGGAAAGGCGGCGCTCGACTTCGGCAACGATGGGAGTTTGTTCGGATAAAGGCGGAAGCGGAATCGGAAGAGCACGGCAAAGCTCCAGCGTTAGGTTTGATTGTCCCGCCGTGGTCTTTGCTCGACGAATAGCCCACCACATAATGTCTTCGGTCCGTAGCATTAGCGACAAGAATTCTGAACTCAGCGGAACGATAGGCCGGAACCGCGCAATGGCCTGATTGATGTTCGCTTCGGCAAGTGTCGGTGGCACCACGGACACTTGCCCCAAAGGCGGACCAACGATGTTGATAAGCACATCACCGGCTAGGACCTTCGATCTAGCAAGCTCAACCTGATGTGTTTTGCGCGTAACGAAGGCGGGCTTGTAAGTATGGTTCAGCGATCCATCAAAGGTAAGATTGTAGACTTTCAGGAACTGGACCTCTCCGACGCCTTCGGATAGCTTCGTGGCTGTGGGCGTCGTTCCCTTAGTAATAAATTCTGTGATCTGCTCCGCGCTAGCCCATACCCATCCCTTCGGCAGTTCGGACAGACCGCTCGTGTCAGGAGCGGCAGGCTCTTTGTATTTTCCCTTGCCGTTCCACTTCGCACGTCGTTCGGCGAGGATGCGTTCGAGGAATTTGCTGGCTGGTTCGACGTTGGGATGTTGCTTACGCCAGTCTTTGGTCAGTTTCCCTTCGACGGCGGATTTGAGGACGGCGGCTTTGTAGCGTTTGAGGTTGGCCTTGGTGCGCTTGAGCGAGGCGACGGCTTCATCAAGACGAGAGAATTGCTTTTCGATCTCCGCAACGATGCTTTGTTGAACCTCTTTGGGAGGTAGTGGCAATGGGATTTCTTCGATCGATTTGGACGAAAGATGCTTAACTGTTACCGACGAAGTGACATCGTTAATGGCCTTGAGATATCCGGGCAGCGTGTAGTCGAGAAACTTGGGAACATAGATGTTGGATTTCAGAGTGATCTTACAGACACGCTGATTCAATAACCCACGAGGGCCACGCCAGCGGGCACAGTTAAAGTCCCCGTCCATACCGACCAGCAAATCCCCAGGCTCCACGATATAACGGGAATCGTACTCTCCCAGATAATTAGTCTCCGATCTGTCTTTTCCAACATCGCGAATGCGAATCAAAGGCATTCCACGGTCATTCGAGAATTCTGAAGACTTGAAGGCAAAACCATTCAATATCGTCGCTACACCTCCCAGGGGAACACGCCCCCAGGACTCGTGCTTACCAAGCAGTGGGTTCTTGCTCTTCTCAACGATTTCAGAAACCGGAATGGTTAATGCCATGTCACGCTGCCAACGCTCCGTTCAATTCCTCAATAATCGCGTTCAACTCGCTGCCAAAGATCTGATGCACCTTCCCTAGCCCACCTTCCCGGTTAAACGGCGCCAGCTCGAAGTCGTCCTTCTCGATGCTCAGATTCGCCGCGATGTGATCGCATCTCAATTCAGAAGAGAGGCCGCACACTTATCCTAATCGCGATTGCCAATAACCAGGCCGCCGCTTCAGATGCATCACAGCAATGATGAAAAGCCCCACCGATTGGCGACTATAAATGATTGCAAAAGGAAACCGATGCACGAGAAAACGCCTTGTTCCTTTCCGGTAATCCGGCCAGGTGATCGGAGCCTCTCGTATTCGGGAAATAGCGGTCGTGATTTCCTGGAAGAACGACTCTCCCAGGCCGGGCCGTTGTCCCTCGTACCAGGCCTTGGCTCGCTCTAGCTCGGCGAGCGCATCGGGATGAAACTCGACGGACTGTTCACTTGTCATGTCGCAGCCGTCTCTGCACTTCCTCCCAAGGAATCGTGTTCACTTCTCCCCGTTCGATTTGCCCGAGCCGCCGCTGCACTTCTTCTTGCCAGGCCTGCTCCACGCCGGTATCCGGAGCGTCGTCCAGACTGGCAATCAACTGCTCAGCCACTTCGGCTCGCTCATTGGCGGATAGTTTCAACGCTTCTTCCAACAAGACTTGGGCCTTTTGCGTCATGATGAACCTCCATCTCAGGCCACCAGGGCCACGTTCAGCGCGTCTATTATGGGCTGAAGACCCTCTGGAAACAATCGATGGGCCTTGCCCAGTCCGCCTTCTTGGGCAAATGGTGCGTACTCGAAATCGTCCGGTCCTATGCCCAGGTTCGCTGCTATGTGGTCCCGGATCATGCTCAACCAATGCCGTTGCTCATCTGTGAACTTCTTTCCGCGGCTTTCCTGTTCCCCCAGCCAGGCGTTGAAGTTCGCCTTGACCCGTTCAGGGAACGGTACCAGTTCATTGTCCTGGTGGATGGCGAAGCGGACGAGCGAGACGAGATCCGTCAGGATGCGTTTGCCGCTCGCGCCTTTCACCTTTGATCTCTCCAGCGCCGCGTAGGCCTGCCAGAGTTGAGATTCATTCCACAGATAGGGCGGCTTTTCGATGGCCTCGGCCAGTTCCTTGATGCTCTCGAACGTGAGCCGCTGCTTGTAGGGCTTGCTGTAGAGGATCTGCAGCGCCGTAATTTCGTCCTTATGCTTCTCGATGAACTGCTCGAACGACTGCACAACCGTTTTTGCCCGAGCTAACGCGTCCGCACTGAAACCGGCCTCGATAACCTGGTCCTGACTGACGTGATCGATAGTCAGTTCATTCTTTTTCTTGATGTCGATCAGCAACTCTCGTAGTTTCGGGTCTTGAAACGGCTTGGCCGCTTCTTGCAAGAGCGTGACGGCCGCTTTTGCCATCTGCTGCTCCGTCGGCTTCTCCGCGCCGAATTGCTGCCTGGCCCGCTCTTCCTGTCGGTCCGGATTCACGGCTTCGACTAATAGTCGGCTCAGGTCTTTGAGCGAATGGCCGCCGCTGGCTTTCACAATTGCCTGGTCGTCTTGTTTCGAGATGCCCTGCTCTATGCGGGCGAGGCGTCCTGCGATACTGATGAGCACGTCTTCGTCGGTGCTGCCTAAAGCCACGGCTTGCAGCAGCTTGTCGAAGGAGACGCTGGGCTTCTTTTCCATTGGCCTCGCGTCTGTCTTGTCCTGTTCGCACACGCCAACGGCATCAACGATGACAAAGTGATCCTTCTTCGCCGCGTCCGGTGTGACACTCTGGAGGTCGTCCGCCTCAATGACACGGACCCCGCGGCCTTTCATCTGCTCGAAGAACGTGCGAGATTTCACGGCACGCATGAAGAGGACGATTTCAACCGGTTTGATATCGGTGCCGGTGGCGATCATGTCCACGGTGACCGCGATGCGAGGCATAGGGCTGTTGCGGAATGCTTGAATGAGCGTCTTTGGATCAACGCCGGTGGTGCGATAGGTAATCTTCTGCGCAAAGTCGTTGCCTTTGCCGAACTCCTCTCGCACGATCTTGACGATGTCCTCGGCATGAGAGTCGTCCTTGGCAAAGATGAGGGTCTTGGGAACCCAGGTGCGTCCGGGAAAGATCTCGGTGGAAAGCTTCTCTTTGAATGTTCTGACGATGGTGCGGATCTGGTCTACGGCCACCACGTCTCGGTCAAGATCATCGGGATTATAGGCGAAGTCATCGTCGAGTTGCTCCCAGCGTGTCGCGCGGGTGTCGCGGTTTCGTTTCTCCACATAGAAGCCTGAGTTCACTGAAGAGCCGGCTTGAGTGATGGCAGTGCGGATACGGTACACGTCGTAGTTCACGTTGACCCCGTCGGCCACGGCCTGCTCGTGGTTATATTCCATCACGAGATTCTGATTGAAGAAACCAAACGTTTGCTTGTTCGGCGTGGCAGTAAGGCCGATCAGGTGGGCATCGAAGTACTCCAGTACTTGCGCCCAGAGATTGTAGATGGAGCGGTGGCATTCGTCTGTGACAATTACGTCGAACGTTTCGATAGGAATCGCCGGGTTATACTCAATCGGCTCGATTGGGCTTCTCTGAAGTCCGTGATTCTGCGTTGCTCGGGTCGCTCCGCTGCTCATTGACGCGCCTGTCAACTCCGCTGCTCGCTCGCCTCGCGCCTTGTCTGACGACCTTCTGCTTTGCCCAATCCCTTCGGTTAGCCGTTCGAGCCCGGCAACTGAGGTCTCTTCGTCCTCTTCCGCGAGCTCCCGCCCCTTCAGCATGGAATAGAGCCGCTGGATGGTTCCAATGCAGACCCGCGCGGTGGTATCGAGCTGATTGTTCGTAAGGCGCTGGACGATGAACTCTTCGGTGAACTTGTAGTTGTTGTATGGCGAGACGTACTGTTGGAATTCCTTCAGAGTTTGATCGCCCAGGTTTCCCCGATCGACAAGGAAGAGCACGCGCCTGGCCCCGGCAAACTTGATGAGACGATAGATGAAGTTAATGGCCGTGAAAGTCTTGCCGCTGCCCGTGGCCATTTGAATGAGGGCGCGGGGGCGGTCTTGGGCCAGTGACTGCTCGAGGTTGTTGATCGCCGTGATCTGTGCGGGCCAGAGCTTTTCCGTCTTCAAGGAAGGCATCCGTCTGAGACGGGCTCTAAACGTACGTAAGGTTCGGTATGGTTCAGACTTGAGCGCCGCGACATCGTCGCGGATTCTCTCATCGGCTTTGACGCTAGCCTCTTCCAGCCATTCCGCCAAGGTGTCGGGGCGATGAAAGGCAAAGGTCCGTCGGCTTCGCGGGTCAGGATCGAGCCCGTTCGTAAAGCGGGTTTCGATACCGGTGCTTTGATAGAGAAATGGAAGCGGGCGGATATAGGCAGGTAGCGCAGATGGCAGTCCCTCGCTGTACTTTACTGCTTGAACTTCAACCCCAACCAGCGGGAACCCTTCTTTCTTGGCTTCAATGACCCCGACAGCCTTGCCATCGACATAGAGAAGGTAGTCTGCGAACCCATGGCCGCTGGTAAGCGGAAAATTTCGGATTGCGACTCCACGACCAGCATTGAGGTTGACTGATTTCGTGTCTTGGACTTTCCAGCCGGCTTTTTCCAAAGCTTGATCAATTGTTTCTCGCGCTTTGTCCTCCGGCGTCGGCATAGCCTAACTGCCTCGTCTAGAACCGTCCGCTGGCTGTAAAATTAGCGAAGATGCTTACCGGTTTCCCCTAAAGAAAGCAATCCTCCGAAGGAAGGCCTGGCGAGCATCGCTCCAAGCAACAACAGCGCACTGACGACGATCCACATGGCAACACCTCTGTATTCACTGACCAATGGGCAAAATGAAAGCAGGTGGTAGGTTGACAGGTGTCATGTGTCGCGTTACAGTCGCGGCCACGTGATCAAGAGCTTTGCGGACAAGCGCACCAAGGACTTCTATGAACGTGGCACATCCAAACGCTTTCCACCGGACACGTGGGCGAGGGCCTTGCGCAAACTCGAGTACCTTGACCTCGCGACGACGATCGCAGATCTCAAGGTGCCGCCGAGTAATCGGCTTCATCGATTGGAGCGAGATCGAGCCGGACAATACTCCATCTCGATCAACGACCAATGGCGTATTTGTTTTCGCTTCGCCGACGGAGATGCCTTTGTTGTGGAAATCACGGATTATCAGTGAAGAGAGCTGTCCATGAGCATTCCCAAGACCCGAAATCGTAAACGACGGCCGACTCACCCTGGCGTCATGCTGCGAGAAGACTTCCTCCCCGAGTATGGCTTGACCGTATCGGGGTTTGCGAAATCTCTGCGTGTCTCCCGCCAGACAGTCAATGAACTGCTGCGGGAACGCCGCGCGCTGAGCCCGGAAATGGCGTTGCGGCTGTCCAAGTTGTTCGGCAATACCGCCGAGTTTTGGTTGAATGCGCAACGGGCCGTCGATCTATGGGAAGCGGAACGCAGCATGAAGGGCAAGATTCAGCATATTTCCCCTCTGACAGCCGCTTGACCATGTGTTCGTCAGCTTGCGTGCCACGCTATCGTTTACCTGCGCTTCCTCCAGTTGTTTCATCAGCTCTGGTCTTCCCTCGTAATAGCGGCGGTAGAGAATCTGAACGGCGTCGGATGTGGTTGGGCGTTTTCTAGCCATATTCATTCGTCCCGATATGTATGCGCAGCCGGCCCTTTTTCAAAGATCCCTTGGCAACGCTCATCCCCCCGACTGGCGAACCACATGTTCGCATATTTTGCCATCAGGCGGCGCGGCCCTTTCCCGCTTCGCCGCGAATCGCCTTCGCCAGATCGCCCGACGTCGCTCCAAGCAACAACAGCGCGCTGACTAGCAGATCCATCGTCACGGACGGATCGCCCGCCTCCATTTTGGCCACGCGGGACTGGCTGGACTGTAGCCGCTTCGCCAGGTCGGTTTGCGATAACCCATACTGCGTTCGGCGCTCTCGCAGCATCCTGCTGAAGGTTAACTTCATTTCGATCAACACCGCGTCTGCTTCGGAAAGCCCCAAGAAGTCTTTGACCGATCCGATGACCCATCTAGACCGCTCCAGTCTGGCGCGCTTGCTCTTTCTCATAGTTGCTCCTCTTCTTCGCTTAGCCTCTCATACAGCCGAAGCCGGCTCCTACAACGATCGATGATCGATGGCGGTGTTCGTTCCGTCTTTTTCATAAAGACATCCAAGATCACAAGTGCATCAGGGTTGACACAGTAGACAATTCGAAACGTTCCGGATAGGTCGTTAATACGTAATTCATGGCAGCGTCTCCCAATGCTCGGCATGGGGCGTGAGTACGGAAGCGCCAGCGACTCGCCCCGCTGCAAGAGCCGGAGAAGGTTAACCCGCCTCCTGTCGAGCTGCCGGCGAGAAGGGGGGTGTCTTAACTTCGGACTCCAGCCACACTAGTGGCTTGTCTTGATGGGGTCGCTTGCCTCTGTGCCTCATGCAAGGAGCTGATGTTATGTCAGATATGACATACTGTCAACAGTGAAGACGGGAACTGGGATGCGAGTTAAAAATGAGCGAATTGGGCCGATTGCGTTACGGCTTGTCGAGCGCCATCAGGTGGCGGAGATGATCTTCGGCAAGGGACAGTTCTTCTCTTGTGGGTGGGATTTGGCCGAATCGCGTTCGGCAATAGAGCTCAGTGATTGAGGCCACGGCTGAACCGGCCGCGCTCCACCGCTCCCTGGTGAGGCGGACCAGCTCAAGGGGCGGCGTGGCAGCGAGCTTCGAGATGCCTTTACGGGCCAGGTGCCTCACCATTCGCCCGTAGAGCTGCACGATGCGCCGGTCGTCGTGGATCGTTTTCGTCCAGGCCATCCCCTTGGTCCAAGGCCGCTTGATCCCGAGCCAGAGAACGGCGAGGCCGATCAGCGAGATGCCCAGCAACTCCACGGCAAACTGCATCGTTCCTTTCGAGGCGTATTCCGCCATCCCACCCAGCATGGCCACGAAGGGGCTGAAGAGTGCGCCGATGGAATCGAAGGCCTTGTTGCGGACGAACGTCCCTTCCGCTTTCAACTCCCGCACCACGGCCAACTGATCGGCCGCGCTGTACTGCACGAAAAATCGACTCCACTGGAGCCTGATGGTATCCATGATGCGTCCCAGGGCATGCCATGCGGGAGACCCTTCGGGGACATTTTCGATCGAGGGCGGAGTGGGGTCCATCGTGATCCACCCGGAATGCGGGAGGTGCATCTCCACCCAGGCATGGGCGTCTTGCTGTCTCACCACATAGTAATGGCCGTATTCGTTCCACTCGGTGGCGAGAAATCCCGTGACGAGGCGCGCCGGGATTCCGATCGTCCGAAGCATGATGACCATGGCGGTCGCGTAGTGTTCGCAATAGCCGGTCTTGCGGGAGAAGAGAAACTCTTCAAGCGGCTGGTCCTGCTCTGTCAGAGGCGCATCGAGGCTGTAGCGAAAGTTATGCGTCAGGAACGATTGGATGGCGTTGGCTTTATCATAGGTCGTGCGTTGGGTCTGCGTGAGATCCTTGGCCAGGACAGTGATCCGCTCGGATTGATCGGGAATCTGTAAAAAATGTCGCATGAATGCTTCAGGATAGAGGTTTGACGCTGTGCTGAGATCCACTGGCAGGACCGGAGTGGATCTGGACACGACGGAATACTCGATCCGTGACGAGCTGGGAAACGGGAGATACACCGAACCGGTTTGGTCGAAATGGACGCTCGGAAACTTTCCGCTGACTTGCTCGATAAAAGGAGCGGCAAAGAGAACCGGGGTGTCGAGCGGTTCCAATAGGATTTTCTGCCGAGTCGTCTCGCCGAGCCGGGACGGCGCGGGAGATCGACTCCCGCGAAGGACGAATGTCCCGATCGCCTCTTCGCTCATACTTCGCCGGTAGTTCAGTCGATTGGTCCAGCTCTTGCCGTCGTATCGGTCGAATGCCACGCCTCGGAGGTACAGTCGGCCCGACTCGTGCGGAGAGCCATCTGACAACTCCACCCGCATCACGACGCTCGGATCGCGTTTGATAGGCCCAATCGCGCCCAAGTTCACCGTTTCGGAAAATCCCGACGTCCGAATGTTCTCGCCAAATCCTTTTTGGTAGAAGCCCGCGCTGACCCTGGGAATCACAAAAAAGATGACCACCGTCATCCCAAAGGTCGCGAGGGCCAAACCGTTGGCGAGCCAAAAGAGTTGGGGCGTCACGTGGCTGCCGGATGACGCAAATGGTTGTGGCAGAGCGACCGATTTCGTGACCGGTTCAGGACGTTTGGTCAGCTGAAAGAGCAGCAATGTCCACACGCCGGTCACAAGATAGAGCAAGAAAATGGGGAGATACCACAGATCCGTCGTCAGGGATCCGGAAGCCAGAATCGCGACGAGGCTGATGGCGTAGAGATGCATATAATCGCGCCGATGCGCGAGGTTGAAGAGCTTGACGATCATGAGAATCATAAGAAAGTGGACGCCTGCCGGCAGAAGTTCCCCGGAGATCCACAAGATATCGGCCCAGAACCCAAGAAAGCCGATAATCAAAAGGACATTCCATCCGACGGGCGAAATGAGCGTGATCGATGCGAATCGCTCCGCGAGCGTACCCCCTCCGTTGCGCAGGAGCGCCGTGATGAGCGCGGCTCCGGTCAAGGCAGCCAGCCATTCCGGCAAACCGGCGACAAGCGTCAACGCAATGAAAGACGTTGAAGCGAGCCAAATCGAGGAGAACCGGAGTGCCTGATCAAACGGCATGGGCTACTCCTGGGATGATCTCTCCATCGATCACAATGGTCGGCTGTTCCGGTTCGATATCCCCCGGACCCAGCCAGGGCTGCACGACGATCATCGTGCCACCTTGGGCATCCAACGGTTCTCCTGGCAGGGTTCCCTGCGCGACGGACTCGGCATGTGGCGGCTGCCGTTCACACAGGGCGAGCATTCGAAGAAGTTCCAGGAAGTGAAAATCGCCTTGGCCGAACACCGAGCGAGACGACCCTACCGCCAACTGAAGCAGATAGCCGCGTCGGGACAAGAGCTGAATGATGGAGGCCGCAATGGACACCGCCTGTTCAAACAGGGCATCGTGGCTCGCTGGAGCAACGGGAGATAAATGAACGATAGCTCGGCGCTGGTCTTCCGCCTCGGTCTCTCGGACCGTCAATTGGGAGGTCCGCGCCGTCGTCGGCCAGTGAATGTTGCGCGAGTCATCTCCGGCTTGATACAGGCGCAGATTGTACAGGTCATTACCAGGCCCCCGTCTATGGACGGTCTGTTCAGGTCCTGAGGCGAGCAGACCGCGTAAGAGCGTCTCATCGATCGGCTTGATCTCGGGACAGACGATGACCGTGTCTTCGAGTGGATAGAATGTCCGTTTCTTGAAGAGCCCGAACGGAAACTCCGTCTCCACGCAGACACCATCGAATTGAAGGCGGCCGCGCCGGGCGGCCACGAGAGGATAGGGCAACAGCCGGCCGGCACCCGGAAGGAGCTGGCGGATTTCCACGCCTCGACTCAGTTGCCGGCCGCCGCCGACATCGAACATGTTGAGTGAAAAGCCGGGGAGCCGTGACTTGAGATTTTTGACGACCAGCGTGGCCCTGGCCGGTTCATTGGCAATGAGAAGATCCGGAAGATGGCGATGGAATGCCAATCGTCGCAGGCTGTAGTCGGCCGCAATGCCCGATATCAGAATGAGGCTCAGCATCATCGCGAGCAACAGGTAGAAGAGATTGTTGCCCGTGTTGATGGCCGCGATGCCGATCGCCAGCGTGAAAAGCAGAAACAGAACGCCCTCCGAGGTCACGGTGGTCGATCGGTGGCGGAACAGTCGAGGAAAACGGGAAGGAGATTGACGCGGCATGTCTCACGAGCTCCGCACCGGGACACGGACGGTGGTCGGCTTAGACGGGGACGGGAATCGTGTCGAGTAAATCTTGGATAATGCGCTCGGCTTGCTCACAACTTCGCTGACGTATCCCCTGCGTGCGGGCCACCATAATGCGGTGAGACAGCACGATGGGGGCCAGTTCTTTGATGTCGTCGGGGAGACAATAGGCCCGGCCGCGGACGAGAGCCAAGGCCTTGGCGGCGCGGCTCAAGGCCAACGCTCCTCTGGTGCTCACCCCCAATGACAGGAGATCCGATTGTCTGGTGCTTTGAACAACGGCCAAAAGATAGTCCGTGATGCTTTCTTCCATGAGCACGCGATCCACCTGCTCTTGGAGCAGAAGGACATCATGGGCCGTCAGCAGCGGTTGGAGCTCTTCGGCCGGGTGGAGCGATTGCGGCCGGTCGAGGACCTTTTTCTCCTCCTCCGGCGAGGGATAGCCGATGCGAAGCCGCATGAGGAACCGATCGAGCTGCGACTCCGGAAGTGGGAACGTGCCGTGGTATTCGGCGGGATTCTGCGTCGCAATGACCATGAAGGGCTGATGCAAGGGATAGGTCTTGTTGTCGAACGAAATCTGCGCTTCGCTCATCGCTTCCAACAAACTGCTTTGGGTTTTCGGGGTCGTTCGGTTGATTTCATCCGCGAGCACGATGTTGGCGAAAATCGGACCCGGCATAAATTCAAAGGCCTGTTTCTGGCGGTTGAAGATCGAGACGCCCACGATATCGGACGGAAGCAGATCGCTCGTGAATTGGATGCGCTTGAAGGAGCAATCGAGCGACCGCGCGAGACTATGGGCAAGCGTCGTTTTTCCGACCCCCGGTACGTCTTCGAGCAGGAGATGCCCGCGCGCCAAGAGGGCGACCAGGCTCATTTCAATGACCTGCGGTTTGCCTTTGATGACCCGCGCAATATTCTCTTGGATGGATCGAATGATGTCCGTCGCGTTCATGATGGGCACTACGGCGTGGGAGATTGCTGGAGAATGGCTTGGTGATCGGACACGATCGAAGTCTAACAAAGGGTCGGAAAACGGTCAATTTATCGGGACTTTTGAATCGATGAATCGACCACGCATGGTCGTCCGACCGAGGCCTACGCCGGAACCAGCGTGATGAGCCAAGGGGGAAGTTCCTCGTTCATGGACACGAACTTCCGAGCGGTGCTGCTTGCCGGCATGCCCGGGAAGGTGGCGCCGCGGCTGATGCGAACATACCGGAAGTGGCGGGCCGCACCATCCGTTGATGAGTCTGACTGAAGATAGTGACGCCGCAGGGCTGCTACGTCAGCCAAGTCGATGGATTCGCCGATCGGCAGATCAGCAAGAATATGGTAGACCTCGCCGAAGATCTTGGGCAGATCTGAGGCGCTGAAGGGCTGATCCGGGGGACGATAGCGTGACTCCTCCAGCAACTGCGCGAGGAGCTCCCAGAACACCTGCGCATCCACCGATCCAAGCACACAGAGGAATCCGCGACGAGCAAGCAGGCTCAGGAGTGCCAAAGGACCCACAATCTCGAACTTCCAAGGTGGGAAGAGAAGATCGCGGCCGGCATGCCGGACTTCGAGCGCTGGTTCGTTCCCGAAGCTTGTCCGGCGAAATGCGCCCTTGGTACGCTCCAGATCGTTGCGAATGAAAGCCTCGGAGAGTCTGGTCGGCTCGTAGGCGAAGGTCGGTGTGGCCGGCGCCCAACAGGTCGCGATCGTATATCGTAGAGCCAATAACCCCTGTCGATGCAGATCGTCCAATTGAAACATGTCTTGGTTGCCGAAGAAGGAGAAGGACAGCCCCTCCTGCCGCTGCAGCTTTTGCAGTCTCTCCGGATTCGCATGGAGCGGACCACCCAGTTGAGAACGGGGATCGAGCCGGTCGAGGCAGTGCAAGATGAAGGGTCGGTGTCGTAGCTCGAGCCCAGGGCCGTACAGATCCACCAACTCCTCGGCGAACGACAGGTCCCCGGCACCGATCTCCAACACGGAGGCTACGTCAGTACGATGCAGGACGTCGAATGGATTGGGCAGATCGCGCACGATTGCTTCGATCGCCTCGCTCGATAGAGACGTCATAGGCCACTTCCCGGCGACCGTCGGCACCAACCCCAAGAACACGGCAAGCGCGCGTACGGCCTTCGCCGGCGGAAGGCCCGTCACGGACTTGAGGCCTTCTCCGTCGAGATCCTGCACGCGCCGCGGCGCGTGCCCTTGGAAGAGACCCGTCACGGCTTCCTTCACGGAAGCCGGAAGATCCTTGTCTTGAACCGCGTCACGCAGTCGCGCGATCGTGGAGGGAAGGGTGGTGCTTTCCACCAACTTCCTTGATGCCTCCCATTGTTCTGAAACCCGGCGGGCCCGGATACTGACGGCACGGCGGAATTCGGCGAGCGGGTCGGCACTCATGAAGCGATGGTCAGTAGGATTGGTGGTCGGATATCATTGCGATCCCAAGGCGAGAGCATAGTGAGCTTTAAACTTGAGCGTCAAGTCCGCTTGTTCACGCTCATCCTGTGTGGTAGGAGTGATCCATGAGAACGGGATTGCTGTGCGCGGATGTCTTGCGCCGTCGATCGACTCTCGTGCTGGCCTGTTTGCTGAGCCTGCTGGTATTCCCGATCGGCTATGCGGCAGAGCAGGATGGCGACTTGGGTTCCACCGCCGAAGAGGAGTGGCAGCCGGGGCACATCCTTGATACCCGCACCGGTCGCGTGCTCCCGTTTTCTGAGTTGATGACGAACCTGGAGCAGTTCGATATCGTCTATTTGGGGGAGGAACATCACAACTCCCATCATATCCAAGCAGCGCTGAAAGTACTCGATCAATTGGTGGCCGACGGCATCGAGCCCACGATCGGAATGGAGATGTTCGGTTGGGACGGGCAACCGGCACTCGACGCCTACGTCGCGACGCGCCAGCCGGTCACAAACGAGTTTTTGGAACAGGTTCGCTGGAAACAAAATTGGGGCGGTGCGTTTGAAGATTACGCGCCATTGGTGAAGTTTGCTCAAGACCGGCACCTGTCCGTCCTGGCCATGAACCCACCCAAACCATTGGTTCGGCGCGTCGTCAAGCTTGGGCTTGACCAGGCGAGGCAAGAACCCGAATGGGCACCGTGGGGTATCCTCCAAGAAGATATCGTCGATGATCCGGCGTACCGCGAGAAAATCTTTGATCAGCTGATGCGATGCCATGGAGGTACCGAAGAGCACTTCCGGACGATGTATGAGGCGTCGATGGTCCGCGATGAGGGCATGGCGCGGACGCTGGTCCGCAGGCAAGAGGAATTCCGCCGGGAGAACGACGGCGCCCGCCGGATGATCGTGAGTTACACGGGAGCGGGCCATGTTCAATATAACCTTCCCGTGCCGAAGCGGGTCGCCAGGCGCTTGGGAGGAGACATCAAGCAGACCACGATTTACATGATGTCGTTCGAGCCCGGTCTTTCAACCGATATCCGGGCTCTCATGCAGGCCGCAATCGCGGACTATATTTGGCTGACACCCATGGGCAAGTCGAGTTCGGCCAAGCCCTGCCGGTAAGAATCTTTCCGGGTCTTCCCTTTTTGACGGTCAGATGGCCCGACAAGAGCACAAAACCTTTCAGTGCTTGACAGGATTTTAGACGCTCGTCACACTGGGGCCATCATGAGTGACGGTTGCGCAAAAACCCGGCGCGTTTAGATGCGAAACAAAATTCCCTGCAGTGCCGAGCGGCTTGGATTGTTGACTTCTCAAATGATCCAGGCGGTTTCAGATGCCTCGGCCTTTCAAATCGCCCATCAGTACTTGACCGCCAATCGTGTCCGTATTGTCGAGGCGGATGATTCCCAAATCACCTCCGCCGTCATCGGCAATTCCGGTCTGTACGAGCAGAGCATACGGCTGAAAGACGGACACCTCGTGTCGAAATGTTCCTGCTCGCTTCCCGAAGAACCCATGTGCCGCCATTGCATCGCGGTGTTGCTGGAGTACCAGCGATGGGCCCAGCCCCGGCAACCGCGAACCGCGAACCCCGGGAAGGGCTCGACCGCGTCACCGCCGGTCGCTCCTTCGGATAACGGCAAAAGGGCCGGCGCCCAATCGTCGGCAACGGACGTCAAACTGAGCGATGTCATGGTGTTCTTGGAATGGATCCAACCCGCGACGAAAGCTCTTGAAAGGCAAGAACCGCTTCCCGGTCCTCCTGCACTCGGGCCGGGGCCGGTCTCGGCGTGGATTCAAACGATTAGGAACCTAGAGGATCGGCGCAGAGAAAATGAAGAGGTCATGACCAGCCTCGAATCCCAGTTGAAAGACCGTGAGATAGACGTCGGACATCTCACGCAACAACTCCAGACCTCCATGCGAGAGAGCAATGCCGCGCAGGCTACGACCCTGGAACTGCAACGTGAGGTCGCTTCGTATAAGGAAGTGCTGACCAAGGTCAGCGAATTGACTGCGGAAGTCGTACGGCACGCCGGGCAGATGCGAGCCGTTACGGGTGACATGCATCAGAAAGGCTCTCAGCTCGATACGCTTGTCAGTTCGTTTAAAACTGTAGCGGAAGCACTCCAATCAGCCGTCGCCCTGCCGCCTAGAGAGTAATAATCGCCTCGTTACCGTCGGTTCTCCCACGCTTGATTCCTCTTGCGCCTTCCAGTCGATGTTCAGTAAAATACTGTCCACTTTTTGTGATTTGGAGGGGAAGGATGAAACGGCTACTTTCACGAACTGGTCTGTTAGTGGGGACCTTGCTGGTCCAAGCTTTACCGGCGTCGGCGAACGCCCCGGAAGGGCCTCCGGACTACAGCGGAATTACCGGTCTGTATTATTCGCTGATCGCAATAGTCCTCGCGTACGGCGTCTACGACACCTTTTTCAAGAAATCGTAGGGGATAGACCCGCCTTACGCCACCTGACTTCTTACGTTGCTGTTCTGATCGAGAGAACTCACACTCAGCTCTGTTTGTGAGCGGGGGTGGGTCTCTGTGCCCGCTCGTTCAGCACCGGCCTGAGAACTTTGAGCACTTGCTCCACGATGACCTCGTAACCTTCTTTTGTCGGATGGATACCGTCAGCCTGATTCAACGAAGATGAACCGCCTACCCCTTCGAGGAAGAAGGGGATCAACGCAAGCTGGTACTCTTTGGCTAGGATTTGGTACATGGCTTCGAAGTCAGCCGTGTAGTCCTGGCCGTAATTCGGCGGCAGTTTCATCCCCGCCAGGACAACCGTCGTGCCGGCATCCTGCAATTGTCTGATGATCTGCCGCAGATTGCTTTTGGTTTGATCGACAGGGAGTCCTCGGAGTCCATCGTTCGCCCCTAATTCGAGAATCACCAGCTCAGGCCTGTTGTTGAGGATCCAAGGTACACGTCGAAGTCCACCGGCCGTCGTGTCGCCGCTTACCCCGGCGTTGATCACACGATAATGGTAGCCGAGGTTATCCAGTCGGCGTTGAAGTTGTGCCGGATAGGATTCATCGGCCTGCACCCCAAATCCGGCGGTGAGACTGTCCCCAAATGCCACGATACGGGGCCTATTGTCCAAGACAGAAAACGGGATCGCTCTCGTTGTGATCGGCCACAGAAGTATTAATAAGAAGGTCGGCACGAGTATGTTGCGAAATCGTTTCATCGTTTCACGGTCATGTGAAGCCATACTCCATCACAGACTTCTGTACAGTATAATAACATCCCTGAACCTCCCTTCTTGAAAGGCAAAGTAGGTTTGATGATCACCGTGAAAGATGTGTCGATGGTCTTGGCGGCGGCAAGTCGTTCGGTCACGATCCTGAGCCGTGTCACCTTTGAAATTCCGGCAAAGCAGACCGTCGCCATCGTGGGGCCATCCGGTAGCGGAAAGTCGACGTTGCTTGGTTTGATGGCAGGTCTCGATCGACCGACCACCGGATCGATCCTGCTGGATGGAACAGACATCACGATGATGGGTGAGAGTGAGATGGCTCGCTTCCGGCGCGAAAAGGTCGGTTATATCTTCCAATCGTTTCATCTCATCCCGACCCTCACGGCCATTGAGAACGTCGCCGTTCCACTGGAACTCAGCGGTGTGAGTCGGGCCGGTGATCGGGCGGCGGAGTTGCTTGCCGAGGTCGGACTATCCGACCGTATGGGACACTATCCGGTGCAGCTATCCGGGGGAGAACAACAGCGAGTCGCGGTGGCCAGAGCGTTTGCCTGTCGACCGCCTATCTTATTGGCGGATGAGCCGACGGGGAATCTCGACAGTACGACCGGCGCCCACGTCATCGAGTTGTTGCTCTCGCTCCATCGTGATTATGGCACCACCCTCGTGCTCGTGACACACGACACAACCCTGGCTTCATCCATGCAGCGTATCCTGGCGCTTCGCGACGGGCATGTGGAGTCCGACAGCATGCCCGCATCGTCAGGATTTTCCGGCGTCTCGTCTGCGACCGCGCAAAGTGCAGAGCGAACGCCCTTCACTCATTCTCCATCACCGGATTCATTCCCCATATTCGGGTCATGACTGCCTTCATGTTGAACATGGCGTGGCGAGAGACCCGCGCGGCGTGGCGACACTTTCTCTATTTCTTAGTCTGTATCGCGGTCGGCGTGGGGGCATTGACCGGTGTCTCTCTGTTCGGAACGCAGGTAGAACGAGCCGTGACCAAAGAAGCACGCGGCCTTCTCGGAGGAGACCTTGAAATCAGACTCTCTCGCCTCATTAGCCCCAAAGGTCAGGACGTGTTGGACACCTTACGAGATCGTGGAGTCGCTCTCACCCACGTCAGCGAGCTCGTCGCGATGGCCGCGAGAGCGGGCTCAACCAGGAGCGGGCAGCCGACGCAGATCATTGAGCTGAAAGCCGTCGAACCTGAGTATCCACTGTATGGCACGCTTCGGCTGGAGCCACAGGGCGACTTAGTCGACCTTCTTGGACGACAAACTCACCGCTGCCCGGATCGTCCATGTTTTGGAGTAATCGTGCAGGAGTCTCTCCTGATCCGGATGGGACTCACAGTAGGAGACCAACTTAGGATCGGACAAGGTCTGTTCATCATCACCGGCGTGGTGAGGACGGAACCGGACCGCATGGCCAATGCCTTCAGCCTTGGCCCTCGAGTCCTGATGTCACGAGAAGGACTCCACGCGGCTGAGCTGATCAAGACCGGCAGCAGGATTCGTGAGCGATATCTCCTGAAAATCCCGAACGCGATGGCGCCAGAACCGTTGCTCTACGAGTTGAGAGGACGGCTTGCCTCGGATTCTGCCCGCGTGTCGAGTTACCGAGACGCACAGCCCCAACTGAAGCAGTCTTTGGAACAACTGACGCGTTATTTGGGCTTGATCGGACTCACAGCGCTGTTCGTAGGAGGTCTGGGAGTCGCCACATCGGTTCATGCTTTCGTGCGGGAAAAATTGAATACCATCGCCATCTTGAAGACGCTGGGCGCAGAGTCTACCACGATCATCCGAACCTATGGGTTACAGGCGATGATGCTGGGGCTGGTCGGAAGCTTGGTCGGCCTGATAATCGGTGTG
This sequence comes from uncultured Nitrospira sp., assembly GCA_964465695.1. Classification (GTDB taxonomy): domain Bacteria; phylum Nitrospirota; class Nitrospiria; order Nitrospirales; family Nitrospiraceae; genus Nitrospira_D. The sequence continues at coordinate 6,550 of CAYXKP010000050.1, read as the reverse complement.
CTGCTCCACCTCGGACTCCCGTGGATGCTTGCAGCGCTGATGGCATCGGATCTTCTCGACCAATTGGGATTCGCGAAGAATGGGATGGACCTCACCCCCGCTCCTCTTGCGAAGGGATTGGCCCTGGGCATGCTGTCCACGCTGCTCTTTGCACTGTGGCCGCTGTTGACGATACGGGATATCAAACCGGCCCGGATCTTCCGCCGCGAGATTACTCCTTTGATTCTAACGGCAAACCATCCAATGAGACCATGGCGGGCCGCCTGGCGTGAGATTGACGGGGTGAAGATCCTGGTGTCGGCCGGGATCAGCTTGGGATTGGCGCTGTTGGCGGTGTGGCAAGCCGGATCCTGGAAGGTCGGACTGCTCTTCATCCTGGCCTTTGCAGCCGCGGTCTTACTCCTGGGTGTATCGGCACGCGGGGTACTCATGACCCTGAAGAAATGGCCGCGCCCCCGAGCTCTCGTCCTCCGCCAAGCGCTGGGCAATGTCGTACGCCCGGGCAGTCAAGCGGTGAGTATCACGATTGCGATCGGCATCGCCGTCATGGTGGTCATGACCGTGTCGCTCGTCGAACGTTCCCTTCTCGCACAAGTAAGCGACAATCGGCCGACCGATGCGCCGACGTTTTTCTTCATCGATATTCAACCCGATCAAGCAGAAGGGATGGCGGCTCTCCTGCGCCAACGCTCCAGCGATCCAAATCCTCGGTTGACTCCGTTGGTGCGGTCCCGGCTATCAGCCGTCAAGGACGAACCGGTGAAATTTGAATCGACGTCTGAAGAGGAAGAGCACAAAGAGAAAGCCGCCGAGAAAGAAGAGCGGCGGAAGAAATGGTATCTGACGCGAGAATACGTTCTGACGTTCCTTCAGGACCTTCCCAAAGACAACAAGATCGTTCAGGGGGAGTGGTGGAAACCGGGGCTGGTCTCTACCAAACCGCTGATTTCGATCGAGGAGGACGCGGCGAAGCAACTGGGGCTTACAGTCGGAGACTCGGTTGAGCTCGACATACAAGGGGTGCCCATCACGGGAGAAATCAGCAGCATTCGACAAGTGGAGTGGGGGAACTTTTCCACAAATTTCTACATGATTGTTTCGCCGGGCGCCCTCGACGGCGCCCCACATACCTATGTGGCAACCGTTCGCGTCGCCCCTTCTGAAGAGACGGCGTTGCAGCAGGCGGTTGTCGCCTCCTTTCCCAATGTGACCGCCATCAACATGAGCGAGGTCCTCCACAGTTTTGCACGGGTGCTTGACCGACTATCCCTCGCGATCCGTGCCGTGGCATTGTTCTGTGTTTTATCGGGTGGTCTGGTGATGGCGGCGGCCCTGGCGGCGACGCGCTATCGTCGGTTGTACGAATCCGTCATTCTCAAAGCCCTGGGAGCGACTCGCGGCGTGATCGTACGTTCGTTCGCTGCGGAGTATGCGCTCTTGGGAGCGATGGGCGGACTTCTGGGATGCGCATTGGCCAGCGCACTGTCCTGGGCGGTCCTTGAAACAATATTCGACCTTCCCTGGAACCTTCAACCAGCCGTGCTGGCCATGGGTTTTGCAGCGACGATCACGCTTACCATGCTGGTCGGGTTTTTCAGCACCTATCGGTTACTCGGCCACCCCCCCTTGGCGGTGCTTCGCCAGGAATAGTCCTGAATCTTCCCATAGGAACCGGAATGGTCACCCTATCGGCCTAATGGCAAAAGCTCTGGCAGCCATACGTCGATGAGCTGGCGAATGCGCCGCTCTTCGGTCCGATGGAGCCGAGTGAAGCGGAGCCCGATCGTGCCATCGACTGACGACCGCACCACGGCCTCTTCGACGGTGATCGGAAAGGAATCGTTGGAGTGCTGGAATTCCAGTTCGAGCCGCGAGCCGATCGCCACCGGAGTCACGGAACGAATCCGGCATCCCCGTATCGAGAGGTTCTCGATCACCCCTTCATGACCCACCTCCTCCGGATATGTGGACCGGCGCGGTCTGAACCAGACCGGAAAGGAGACCTCAACACGCTCGAAGCTGCGACGGGGATTGGGGGTGCGGCGGCCGAGGAAGGTCCGAAAGCGGTCGGCGCAGAGTTGGCAACGGAACGGATAAATCGTCAGACCGCTCAGGAGAACATCGGACAAAGATTTTCTGGCCGCGAGCCGGATTTTGCTCGCTCCGCAGGCCGGACAACGAAGATCGGACATCGGACTTTCCGCATAGAATGTTGGTTGATTGTAGCGAGGCGAGGCAGCCGCTACAACCACGTGAATATGCTTATCTGATTAATACGTACGTACAGCGTGCAGCTTAGATCGGTCAGCAATTGACGATCATACGTTGCACCGTCCTAAAGAGGTGAAGGGACGGGAGTGTCAAAAGCGGACGAGCGATGCTACTTGGGAAAGAGGACAAGAGTGCACGAACCAAAACGCAGACGTTCAGCCGTATCTCAGAGTGCCTGCCTCTTATCCCTTCGGCAAGGCAACCAGGGTGGCCCCAAGCGTACGTCCTTCCCGTTCGCGGAACGAAACGGCAACGCGGAGTTGTTCAAGGTATTGCTCCAGCGTTTTCCCGCCCAGGTCGATCTTGCGGGAACTAAAGAACGCGCGCACGTCTTCTTCGAGCTCCTGGGTCGCCAAGCCGACGATGCCCCCGCACATCCGCCTGAGTCCTTGCTTCGGGAACAGCCGATCCATCTGGTCCCAATTGGCTTTTACAAACTCCCAAGCAAGCTCTCGGCCGTCCACATTGGTCAGCAGTGCCCCGACCATGAACGGGGCATCTTGGGTGCGGATTTCTCCGTTAATCGTCCGGCTTAGCGTGCGTGCGAGTAGTGCCTTGTGTCGAAATGAGGCCAATGAAAACAGGTACCGCCGTTCCTCCTGAGGGGTGGAGGCCGTGCGATAGCGCTCCAAGAATTCATCGTAACGGGCTTCATCTCCGGTATGCGCCAGAATGGCGACCAGGGCCGGCACAATGTTCGGATCGACGGTTGCTGAATCCTTGCGGTATCGTTGATAGCGCTCCGCGGCCTCTTGCTGCGTCGCGACATCATTGCCGAGCCGCCCCAGGGCGCCGAGCAGGTCGCCGCGCAATTGCCGAATGAGCTCCGATTCTCCCGGCCTCGCATCCCATCCCAACTCGTGGATCGCCGGACTTACGCAGCTGCGCACAAAGGTTTCGAGCGAGGCGCGATCTCCCGGGGAGATGATCCTGTTCAAGAAGGAAAACGAGTCCAGCAATACCGCCCAGACGTTCTTGTCCCGCTCATTCCTGAAATAGGCGGCGAGCTTCAGGTACTCCCGGAGCGGCGTGAGCCCGGCCACTGTAGTGGCCCATACATCACTGACGAGGGCGAATCGCTCGATAGCCGCCAGTCGATCGAGACCCTGATCGAGCAGCTGCTCTAGAAGTGGAGCTCGATGGTGGACACGGTAAAACCCATGCCCTCCTTCGTTGACAAAAACGGAGGTCACGCCAGCCGGCAGGCCGATACTCGTTTCCCGTTCCGTCAGCAGCAATTTGCGATGTTCCGTACGGCCTCCGATGGTGAGACGAATCTGAACGGGAATCTGCCAAAGCTGTTCGGCAGTCGATTCCCGCGACAAATAAGTGAATCGTTGTTGCGAGAGCCTCAGTTCATTCTCCTGCACTACAGCCGTCACTAATGGGAAACCTGACTGAAAGATCCACCCATTCATCAGCTCGGGAACTGGTTGGCTGGCGACCGCGCCAAGGGCTGTCCATAGATCTTTCGTATCGGCGTTGCCATAAGAATGGGTGCGAAGGTACTCTCGCACCCCATCCCGAAAAACCGTGGGGCCGATATATTGTTCCAGCATGCGAAGGACGGATGCCCCTTTTTCATAGGTCAATATATCGAACATCGCATCCGCGTCCTTAGGGGCGCGCACTGGGTATTCGACCGGTCTCGTACTCACTAATCCGTCGACCGAGAATGCGGCCGCTCGGGCGACGCTGAAGCTCTCCCAACGTTTCCATTCCGGCTTCCACGCATCGACCGCCAACATTTCCATGAAGGTGGCAAAGGCCTCGTTCAACCACAACCCATTCCACCAAGACATGGTCACCAAGTCCCCGAACCACATATGGGCGTTTTCATGAGCCACCACATCGGCCACCCGCTCGAGCTCGGCATGGGTCCCAGTCCGTTGGTCCACCAACAACGCCGTCTCACGGAACGTGATGGCACCAAGGTTCTCCATCGCGCCCGAAGCAAAATCGGGAATCGCCAAGAGATCGAGCTTGTCTCCCGGATAAGGCATCCCATAGTAGTGTTGGAAGAAGTTCAGCGACGCCGCCGCGATATCTTGCCCGAAGGATGTAAGCGGCTGTTTCCCAGGAATCGTCCAGAGTCGAATCGGCGTCTTCCCAACATAGCTGGGCTTCGTCGCTTCAAGGCGTCCTACGATGAAGGCCACCAAATAGGTCGACATGATGATGCTATCGGCAAACCGGACGACCTTCTTATTGTTCACTGTCGATTCGGAAACGACCGTGGTATTCGACACGGCCGTGAGCAGTGGGTCGATGACCAGCGTCGTTGCAAAGACAGCTTTGAAATCCGGCTCATCCCAACAGGGAAAGGCCCGGCGCGCATCGGTGGCTTCGAATTGCGTCGCAGCCAGCGTCTGCGCCGTTCCTGACTCATCCTTGTAGGTGCTGCGATAGAAACCACGGAGCTGATCGTTCAATGTGCCGTGAAAGGAAAGGTGCAGTCGGCATTCTCCGGGTTGGATGAGTTCTTCAAACGTGAGCGTGGCCCGTTGCGCTTGCGGGTCCAGCTCGACCGATGCCGTGAGTGTCCGCCCCTGCTGCCCTTCACCGGTGGCTGACTCAATAACAAGATCGACAGCATTCAACAGAATCGTTCGCGTGGTCTGCTTGACCGTGATCGTAATCGTGACCTGGCCCGTGAACGCGGCCGCTACGAGATCAGGTTCAAGCCGTAAGTCATACCGGGTGGGAATGACATGTCGTGGAAGTCGGTATGGATCACTGCTGCTCGGCACCTCTTCAAGATTCATATCTTCACCTTGCGGCCTGGAGGTTGTCGCGCCTGCGTAATAGGATGGTAAGAATGTATACGCTATCGAAGCCGTGAGAAGGAAGCGGGTCCGTCGGCTGAATTCGTGCAGTACCTCTCGTCTGTTGAACGAGCGCTCATTTCCGTGGGACATGGGTGGTGTGAACACCGTGGGGCGTACCGACAATCAAGATGTTCGTCCGCCCGACAAAAAGACCGGTCTCAACGACACCGGGAATGAGGTTTAACGCTGATTCTAGTTCGCCGGGACGATCGATACGGTCGATATGGGCATCAACGATATAATGACCGGCCTCCGTCTTAAAGGGAGCACCGTTGCGTTCTCGCAACACGACGCGGCTTTTCGTGAGCGTTTCGATCCCGCGTGCGGTACTGCCCCACCCAAAGGGGATGACTTCGATAGGCAGCGGAAAGGATCCTCCGAGCACCGGTACCTGCTTGGTGTGGTCGATCATCACGATGAATTGCCTTGCGGCCGCCGCCACAATCTTCTCCTTGAGGAGCGCTCCACCGCCGCCTTTGATCAAGTTGAAGTCTCGATCGACCTGATCGGCTCCATCAATGGCAACATCGATCTCCCATCGATTTTCCGTCTCGATCAGTGGAATGCCGGCTTGTTTGGCGAGCGCGGCCGTTTCTGCAGACGTCGGCACACCGCGCAGGCTCATCCCGGCGCGGACTTTCTCCCCCAGCGCGACCACCATGTGTCTGGCGGTCGATCCTGTTCCCAGGCCGACGACCATCCCATCGCGGACGAATTCAATGGCTTTGAAAGCAGCGGCCTGCTTGAAGTGATCGAGCTCGCTTGAGGTCATGATACGGGAGTAAGAGACAGGGCTCCGGCGACAGATGCGGCGCCGATCAAGGCCGTTTGTTGGTTCATGATGACTTTCACCGGCATCTGACTCATCAGTCGTTTGTAACGACCCTTGTTGGTAAAGGCTTTCATGAACGTCCCATCTTGGAGTTTTGCGATGAGCTTGGGGGCGATTCCCCCGCCGACATACACCCCATCCAGTGAAAGGGCCTTGAGGGCAAGGTTCCCGGCTTCTGCCCCATAAATCGACGCGAAGAGTTCCAATGCCTGCTTCGCAATGTCGGCTTGTCCCTGCAAGCCGGCTTGGGCGATTTCTGCGGGAGGATTGCCGGCACTGATCTTTTCCGCAAGCCACGTCGGTTCATTCTTCCTGGTATCCCTCAGGAACTCATAGATCGCATGGAGCCCCGGACCGGAAAGGATTCGCTCATAGCTCACATGGAGGTACTGGCTGCGCAGATAGCGAAGCAGTTCGATTTCCTCGTCGTTGGTCGGCGCGAAATCCGTGTGTCCTCCTTCCGACGGCATGGGGCGATACGATTTGCCGTCCCAAAACAGGATGCCTTCGCCCAGCCCTGTGCCGGCGGCGATCAGCGCCAGCGCCTGTCTTTTTCTGGGAGGATTCCCCACGTTCAGGACTTCCAGCTCGTCCGGCCGCAGCCACAGCAGCCCATAGG
>CAYXKP010000049.1:0-28231 GCA_964465695.1 uncultured Nitrospira sp. | reverse complement strand
TCAGACCGCGGTTCCCATACGGGATTCGTCGACGAAGGTCTCGGTGGAATCGTCGATGGCCCGACCCTGGCGGCCTTTCGCGGGTAAAATGTACAACTGTTTCGCGTCGACCTTGTCTTTCTGCTCCGGCGGTGGGGTCATTTCATAGACGACTGCCCGGCGGTGATCCGCCAATTGCAGCTCGGGATTGTAGACGCTGTTGAACTTCCACAGCATCTTGATGAAGTTGGTCTGTCCCCGCATCAAATGCCCCGCCGCGATTTTGGCGGTGCCCTTGAGCGCGGCCCAGCCCAGATGTTTCTTGTTCAGGACCTGTTGCGTCTTGACCAGTTCCGCGTAAAACTCCGGAAGCGGCATCTTAGTGGGCATCACGGCGTGCTGAATATCAAACAGCCGGTAATCCCGGGTGTGGAGTTTGCGAGATTCCGTGACCCAGCTCTCGGTGCCGGGGTACGGAGTATTGACGCTGATATTCACGATCTCGGGAATTTCCAAGCACCACTGCCGAACGACCTCGAACCGTTGCCGGTCCCAATCCGGATCGGCGATAAGATTGATCGCCACGGTGATCCCCAAGGACCGTGCAAATTCGAGCGCCTCGAAGTTTCTCCCCAATGAGATGCGCTTGCGATGCATCTTGAGGCCTTCCGCATCAATTGCCTCCACGCCCAAGAACATGTATTGAAGCCCCAGCGTCTTCCAGAACTGAAAGACCTCTTTGTTCCGCAACAGCACGTCACCGCGGGTCTCCATGTAATACTGTTTCTTGATCCCACGCCGAGCCACCGCTTCGCCGATTTCCATACCCTGCTTGGCTTGGATAAAAGCCACGTCGTCGACCAGGAAGATACCCGGTTCTTGAACCTGTTCTAACTCCTCTACAGCTTTCTCCGTGCTGACCGTGCGATAGCTGCGGCCATAAAAGGTCCAGGCGCTGCAGAAGGAGCAATCCCACGGGCAGCCCCGCGCAAACTCGACCGACGCGCAGGGGTCGAGGACGCCGATGAAGTATTTGTGCCGGTTTCTGAGCAGATCGCGCGCCGGACGGACATCATCCAGATTTTCGATGAATTGTGCCGGCGGCCCTTCTCCGTCAAGCGTGACGACCCCAGGAACTTTCGTGATTGCCTTACGATCATGTTCAACCGCCATAAGTAGTTTGGGCGCTGCGACTTCCCCTTCACCCTTCAGCACACAGTCGATGGCCCCGTTGCCGTGTTCCAAAAAATCCTTCGCCACGAACGAGGCACTATGCCCTCCGACGAAGACGAACGAATTCGGCAACACGTTTTTGGTCAGCTTGGCAAGATCGACGATCTCCGGGACGTTCGCCAGATAATTGCATCCGAAAGCGACGGCATCGGGCTTCCAGCTCGTAATGAGCGCTTCGTAGTCTTTCCAGGTATCCGCCTGCAGATCGATGAGACGAACCTCATGCCCGGCTTGGCGGCACGCCTGGGCCACCATCTCGAGACCTAGCGGTTCCAGACGCAGGTAGATCTTGGTGTACATGAGCGGACCGGGATGGACTGCGAGGAATTTCATTGGCGCACACCTCCTCGTCTATAGCACGCTGGGCCGGAAGAGAACCTGTTCGGTGTACGAAAGACTGGTCCGGCCCACCTGGTTAATCAGTGATGTGACAATCGACGCGGGAGGGGATTTTGACAGAATGGGAGCAGAGGTGCAACCTTTAAGGGCTAAAAGCTTCAAAGATTTGTGGAACAGCCGTAGTCAAATCGCGTCTCCTTCCGACATACCGAGCCCGCAACAATCGCCTTCCGCCGGGACACAGGCTTCGATCGCTACGGTGGATTCACAGTCTTGTCCCCTGCATACAGGGTGAAAATGCGGTTCCGGCCATCTGGCTTTTCCACCGATCAGCCCTTACCATATTGCCATGTTGCCTTCCGAACGGACCCCGCGGCAGCGGATCATCGATCTTCTGACCGATACTCTGTTGACCTCCGATCAACTGGCCCGGAGGCTCGGTATTCCGGAACGGCAGGTGGAGGAGCACTTGTCTCATGTGGTAAAAACGGTGGCTCGCGACCGTTCACGGCGGTTTATCCTCGAACCGTCCCTCTGCATGAATTGTGGATTTATGTTCCGCGATCGCACAAAATTGACACGACCGAGCCGCTGCCCGCGATGTCGAAGCGAAGGGATTTCTCCCCCGCGCTACAAAATCGATTCGCTCGAATCGGAATCAACTCACGAGAACACGAAGGTGTCACGGCGGAGCGACGCCTGGAAAGGATCACTATGATGACCGCACGACTTGTCCTCTGTGCCCTCTGTTTGATGCTGTACGGCTGCTCCGATCAGAAGGCGAAGGAATTATTTGAAACGGCCGCCTTCGAAGAAAACCAAGGCAACGTCCCCCATGCCAAACAGCTCTACCAAGAACTGGTGAATCTCTATCCATCCACCAAAGTGGCCGAGATCGCTCGAGCACGACTGGCCGATCTCGACAGCAGAAAATAGAAGCGGCGGTACTTCAAACCCATCGTGCCGCCCCTCACGGCGTTGCGTCATGGCCATCGCGTCATGAATCGACGGACGTCTTTGGCCCTGATTGAGGGTACCAGGGGAAAAACGCATTGGTCGTCGATTGATAGACCTTATACTCCTCTCCCCGGCTCGAAAGAGCTTGCGCTTCCGTCCTGGGGATACCCGTCAGCTTGAACAGCGCCAGCCCCATCCCGATCGGTCCGATCAAGGTAAACACCCAGCCCGGCGCTCCCAACGTCATTACGACGTAAGAGCACCAATGCAGCCATTCAAAAAAATAATTGGGATGGCGCGAATAGGCCCACAGGCCCTCCCGGCAGACGCGGCCTTGATTTCTCGGATCCGCGCGGAAGTGGGCAAGTTGCCTGTCGGCCCTGGCCTCACCGGAGGCGGCTATGCCCCAGATGATCAAACCGATAAGTTCAACCAACGCGGAGGGAGGACGGGGGTTCCACAACAGCACGAGAAACGGGAGCGAAAAAGCCGCCACGGCCAGCGCTTGCAGGAGAAAGTACGCGAGCATTTTGGCCGACTCGGATTCGCCCCATTCTTCACGCAGCCGGCGGTAGCGGGCATCCTCTTCCTTCCCGATCACACGATTGAAAAGAATGTAAAGACCGAGTCGTCCCGCATAGAGCGTCACCAGCATCACCGTCAACACGATGCGTTCGACACCGACATCGGCCTGCGAGGCATACCACAGGACGACCAGAATCAGTCCAAAGCACCATCCGACATCTCCGATCGCGGCATTCCTGATCTTTCGTTGAACCACCCACAACACACCCATGACGACTGTCATAAATAAATACGCCGCCAGGACCAGGGGCAGCGGATCGGATGCGAATATCCCGTTCTCTGATTCCATTATTCTTTATGCCTCCCACCGGTTCGCTTCATAGTCCCACACATCCACACCGGGATGCACTCGATCCCTCAGCCAGCTCAGCAAGCCCGGGATGGGAAACGACAAGAGCCCCTGAATTTTCCCGGAGTTCAGCGAAAGGTCAGCCGGTCTCGGCGCGCCGGTATGATCTCGGGCATATCCTTTGACGAGACGACCTTGTAGCTCCGGATACCACGGCAGCAGCGCCTGGCCGATCTCCCAACGCGATAACCGCTCATTCCCTCCGAGGTGATAGAGTCCGGACGCCTCTTTCGCGGCTAACTCCCAGACCGCACGTGCAATGACTCCCGCCGGCAACGGACAACGATACTCATCGGCATAGAGCGTCAGGCTCCGACCGCTCTTCGCCGCCCGACACATATCCTCGACGAAACTTCGATCACCATTCTGTGACGTCCCCGCCGTCAGGACGATTCGAACCACGGTGTGGCGAGGATTCTGCAACACCAGCTGTTCCGCTTCAAGCTTGGTCTTGCCATAGACGTTGATGGGTCTGGGTTCGCTTGTCTCCCGGTACCATGCGGCCTGGCCATCGAAGACTTCGCCGCTCGACAGGAAAATAAAAGGAATGTCTTTGCAGAGGCGGGCAAGATGGGCCGTGGTTTCCACGTTCATACGACGGGCCAGCTGAGGGTTTTGTTCGCACTCGTTCGTTCGGCTTACGGCCGCGCAGTGGATCACTGCGCTGGGCCCGCGACGCCGCCAGACACTTTCAACAGCGACGTGATCCGTCAGATCGAGGTCGGCGCGAGTGAGACCATGCACCTCCCAGTCCGGCATCCAACGGGAAGCGGACTTCACAACGTACCGCCCAATCAGTCCTGCCGCGCCGGTGACGATGACACGTGGTTTCATTCTGTTTCTTCTAAATGAAGCTTGGGCAGAAACCGTCGCGAGTAAACCATCCGGAAGTTTGATGCAGTTTAAGCCTCGTCCCGATGCCTCGTGAGGGCACATCGGCTTCAATGAAAGGAATTCTACGACTTCAGACTGCAGGTTGGAAGACGCTACGAACGAGAAGCAGCCTTGCCTGTTAAAAGCTATCGCGATGCTCCTGCGGAGAAAGAGGGCCGTGCGGGACCGAGGAGAGGCACGGGTACGGTTCCCTCAGAGTCTTGAATGACTAAGCCGCTTTCGATGCCGCCTCGTCGGAGTTGTGGGTGTGCGGCAACCAGCGATTCAAAACCGCGGCCAGGGAGTTGCTCGTGATCGGCTTGCTGAGGAAGTCATCCATCCCTGCCGACTGGCAACGGTCACGATCCTCCTGCATCGCGTTGGCAGTCATGGCAATGATGGGCAAATGGGGCGGCCTGTCTCGGGTTTGTCGCAAAATCTCCTCCTGATTTCTGATGACCCGTGTCGCTTCAAAACCGTCCATTTCGGGCATCTGGCAATCCATGAACACCAAATCGTAAGGAATGCGCGATAGCGAATCAACGGCCTCCCGCCCATTTGCCGCAACATTGACTCGATATCCGAGCTTTTCGATCATATTCGCCGCCACCTTTTGATTGACCGGATTGTCTTCCACCACCAGGATACGCGGTCTTGAACGAGCCTGCGCTTCCGATAAGCTATGCCGGGTAATGATCTGAGTCGCCGTCCGAGCAGCGGGAGCATCCGGATTGGGGACGCTTCCCAACACCAAGGTGAGACACTGGTATAGGAGCGACTGTCTGATCGGTTTCGTCAAATACGCGTCGATACCGGCCCCTTGAGCCGCTTTGGCATCGCCGCGCTGGCCGACCGATGTCAACAGGACCAGACGGGTAGCGCGGATCGCCGGTTCCGATTTGATGCGCCGAGCCAATTCCAAGCCGTCCATCCCCGGCATCTGCATGTCTAAAATGGCCACGTCGAAAAGAGCCTGCCGACGGGCCGAGTTGCGCAGGCACTCGAGCGCCTGATCCCCGTTCTCCGCGCTTTCATATCTCACTCCTTGAGCCCGCAAACTGTGCTCCAGCACCCGCCGGTTGGTGGCATGATCGTCTACGATCAAAATGTTGCGATTCCGCAGCGCGGTCGGAATCGTCGCGATTTGTTGCGTCTCAGGCGGTTGGAGAGGAAGCCGCAGCGTGAACCAAAACACGCTACCTTCTCCCGTCTTGCTCGTCACTCCGATCTGTCCACCCATCATCTCCACAAGTTGCTTGCAGATGGCCAGCCCCAGCCCGGTCCCTCCGTATTTCCGCGTGGTCGAGCCGTCGGCTTGAGTGAATGGCTGAAACAGTTTCGTGAGTTGCTCCGGCGCGATGCCGACTCCGGTGTCCGATACCTCGAACCGTAACGTCCGGGAAATCGGACGAAGACCTGTGGCAGTCGCTTCATCAGGCTCGTCCACGGTGCCCACGGTGACAAGGACCTCGCCTCGTTCCGTAAATTTGATGGCATTGCCGATGAGATTCACCAAGATTTGCCGCAGCCGGCCCGGATCCCCTCGGAGACCAGTCGGCACGTCGGCCTGCACAAGACTGGTCAACTCAAGACCTTTGGCGTAGGCCCGCTCCCCCAACAGACTGATGGCATCATCCATCGTCGCCTGAAGGTCGAAGTTCATGTCTTCCAGATCCAGTTTGCCGGACTCGATCTTGGAAAAATCGAGAATGTCATTAATAATGTCCAACAGCTGTTCCCCGGAGAGCCTCACGGCCTCCGCATATTCCCGCTGCTGTGTGCTCAGAGGTGTGTCGAGCAGCAACCCCGTCATGCCGATCACGCCGTTCATCGGCGTCCGAATCTCATGGCTCATCGTCGCCAGGAACTCCGTCTTGATCTTCGCGGCTTCGAGGGCTTTATCCCGAGCCACCGCCAGTTCCTTATTTTTCCGTTCAAGATCCTGCGCGGCTTTCGCCAGGGCGACCTCCGCCCGCTTGCGTTCCGTGATGACCTCCGTAAACATGATGAGGCCGCCGATGTCGCCCGAGATCTCCCGCCAGGGACGTACTTCCCATCGGAGCCAATCTTCGGAGCCGTCTGCGCGAACGAACCGATCTTCTTCACGGCGCTCCACAGCCCCCTCCAGACAGCGCCGATGGATAGCTTGCCATTCTTTCATCGATCGAATTTCCGGAAAAAGATCATAGTGGTGTCTGCCCATGAGATCTTGGTTGCCAAGTCGGTAGTCCTGCAACCAGCGACGGCTGACTGCAAGGTATCGGAGATTCTTGTCCAGCATCGCTACGGCTGCGGGCGTGTGCTCGACAAAGGATTGAAGTAAGCCATGGCTTCGAATCAGCGCCTCTGCGACCCGTTTGCGGTCCGTAATATCGTGCGTAACGGCAAGATGTTCCGTGTGACCTGTGACCGGATTTATGAACGGAACGGCGTAGGTTTCCATCCATCGCCTCGTCCCCTTGAACCCTTGGATCTCAAACTCAAGCGTCCGCGACGCTCCTTTGATCACCGCCTCATGCATTCCGATGAATGAAGCCCGGTGCTCCGGTACTATCACATCGAACACAGAGCGTCCGATTGCATCCTCTTCCTTCTCAAGTTCGATCATGCGCAGGCCGGTCGGGTTCATGTGCAGCAGGGCCCCGTCCGATGCAACCCGCTTGATACACGCGGGTCCCGTCTTGAGCATCAATGAGAGAAGCGTTTCCCGTTTGAGTCGTTCTTCTTCCTCCCGCCTTCGATCGGTGATGTCGGTATACAAGCCGAGAACGCGGAGAGGCTTACCGTCCAGCGAGCGAGAAATGACCCTGCCCCGGTTGAGAACCCATTTGTACGACCCGTCTTTGCATCGCATTCGATGTTCGGTCGAAAACCTGGGTGTCTCGCCTCGAATGTGTCGCTGAATATCAGCCATGGTCTTCGAACGATCATCTTGATGGATACGAGAGGACCAGTCGTCGAAGCCATTGACGACGTCGTCCTGCGTATAGCCCAACATGTCCTTCCATCGGTTTGAGAGAAGGACTCTGTTCCTGACGACATCCCAATCCCACAAACCGTCGCCGCTGTTTTCGAAGGCGAGCGCCAAGTACTCGGCGCCCATTGGTCCCGCCTCTGAGTCGATTTCGTCAGGGCGCGGGTCAGTCATACGCCACCAGATGAAGTGGGAGAAGGCTCCCGTTAATCAGAGACCGGGTCCCGCTCATGGCGAAGTTATTGAGACGAGCGCCTCGCTCTCGCTCCCTCACCCGTGCCTGTAGCCCGGATCGGGGAATGAAGTGCTGCTGTGGATGAACATGGACGCAGAAGAAAACGGCTATCGGCGTGAATCGAGGGAAGGGCAGCGAAGCCTTAGCCCAGGGAAGAAACCATGGATTGCTCAATGGAACTGGTTCCATGCTCCGCTCTCTTAAACGATCTGCCTTGCGATGCTGAGCCTTTCCCGCTCACACCGATCGACAGAGACCTGAGCCTGCAAGGAACCGACACGGTCCATCGCCTGTCATTCAAGACTCGATGGCGCTCTTCTCTGCGCATGATTTATATCGGTTATCTCTACCCTGACCTTGAGGGAAGTCGAGCAGTGGACTTATGTTTCTCTCATTAAATCATATAGATACAGTAGTTAGCATTCAGAAGTATGCCGTTACGGAGCTCGTCGAGCAACCTAGCCTGCTGGTGTAGATCGCAAGTTAAGTTATCCGGTGAAGGGAGCCCATGATCTGTCCGGTGTTCGGGCTGACGCCCGCCCGGGGCTGATTTTCTAATCCGGCCACCCCGTCGACTTCATAGCGGGTACTCCAGCGGCGAAACGTCCGCTCGGTCACCCCCAATATCTCTGCCGCTTCCACCATCGTGAGTTCTCGCCGTTGTGGCCGCTCGTACAGTTATTCCAAACGCATCCGTCGCGCCTCTGTAACACTCGTGCCCGTGTCATGGTGGCCCTCATTGAGGGGGCACCCTAAACCGGACACTTCATGTGCTACAAAAAGCGGACAGATGATGTGCTAGCTACACCAGGAAAAATACTCCTTGTCGAGACCTCAATCTCATGTATAATTGGGGCTCATCCAAAGGAGAAGGAGTCTTATGAATCCATCGTTACAAAGGGCAGTTACTAGTTTCTACAATCTAATCTATGAGGCACAGACCTTCGCTACTGCGATGGCACGTATTGATACCGCCGAGCAAGAACATTATGCCGGACGTATTGAAGGGCTCAATTGGGTTCTCGATCGTTGTCAAGAGTTAGAGGATATGGATACCAATATTACACCGTCCTCCCTCCAGCGTATCCTGGGGGAAGTCAAATCTGATTTAGAGCATGAGCTTTCGGTGCAACGAAGAGAAAAAGGACGTCGCGCCGACGGGCGGGAGGAGGCTCTCAATTTCGTCGCCGATTACCTCTCCAGCCTTATTACCGCAACTGAGATCGAATCCGCCAAAACCACTGTCTAGGGCAATCTTTTTATTACTTGGGCACCTGCCTCTCCACCCTCCGCAGAGGCATGGTCCCGCCCTCTATCCTATCCGATTAAACTCAGTCCGAGCCGGCCATGCTCTCCTAGATGGCGGACCTGCGACATAACACGCATAGATGGGCGGCACATCCCAATTATCGAATGAATGATTATCCCTTGACCATGACTTCCTACTGTCACTAATATAAATGCATGCCTTTACCACCACGTAGACCAGGCCCCCAATGGATGCCAGGAGGCCACCGCCCCCTCAAAAACCGCCCACGTTCCTCGACAGAAACACCACAAGAGCAATTCGGCTCACTCAATGCTTCTCTCCTGTTCTGTCCTCGGTGTCGCGTGGCCACTCCGACAAGGGAGCGACTTCTCCTGGTGCTACCTACCGGAAATCTTTATGAGTATCTTTGTATTCACTGTGGGACATCCACGGGGTCCAAGACGGAAAATCCTGTGAAGGCCGTTCACATCCTGCCTCCTTAGGGGCCACATACATCGATATACCGGCGATCCGAGGCTCCTAAGCGAGATCCGCTCAACCTGCTCACATCTTCAATGAAACGTTGGATACAAAACCACCATCCGACATAGAATCAGAAATCCATGGGAGTTGTAGGCCAGAACCAGAGGCGGGGTGTCGGGGTATCACGGGGTTGGAACGGAGCGCAAGCACGGGCTCAATGAATCTGTTCTAGCGGAATGCCTTCCTCGATAAGCATAACCGGAATGTTATCGCGAACGGGGTAGAGGATCTTCCGATCTGCGCGTACCAGACCCGCATCTAGCTCGGCAGACACAGGTCGTTTCCCCACATTCTTCAATTCTCCTTGTGCTACGGCAGCATTGAGTTTCTGGATAAGCGACTCCTCTGCCAGACTCACCGCTTGTTTGGTGTCAGGACAACAGAGAATCGCCAACAGATCCTTATCAATACTCATGAGGGCCATCCTCAACAAGCGGTAGTGGAGGTAGAATAATCAATAGCTACCATAAGCGCAAGCCCTCAGAGAGCAGAACTCCTCATCCTTCATCATTTCTGTTACACTCACCAAGTACATTACACATCCTTCCCGCAAAGAACGGTCCTCATGGTCAAAGCATTCTGGAAAACTTGCATGACGGGACTCATTGTCTTGGTCCCGGCCTGGGCAACGTTCTTAATTCTCTCGACCTTGTTCACCACGCTTGACGGCGTGGTGGGTCGATACATGTCGGATCCCATCCCCGGGTTAGGTCTGCTTCTATTGATCATCCTTCTCGTTGTCGCCGGACTTGTCGGAGATCATGTGATCGGGCAAGGTTTATTAGCCCGTCTGGAGCGCCGCATTGAACAAATCCCGCTAGTACAGAGCATTTATCTCACGCTGAAAGGAATGACGGATGTTCTAAACTTCCGTTCACGCTTTGGCCGAAGTAAAGTGGTGGCCTTTCCATTTCCCCGAGATGGATGTTGGGCCTTGGGCTTTGTAATGGGGATGGCGCCCCCATCCGTTCAGGTCGAACCCTCTCGGATCCTCTTCATGGTTTTCGTTCCGACCGCGATTCACCCGTTTACAGGTTTTCTTGCCTTCATGCCGGAACAATCGCTGAGGTCGATCAATCTCCCTGTCGAGGAAGCCATGAAAATGGAGTTTTCGGCCGGATTCTATAAACCTCAAAACGGATGGCTCGACGCATCCCATGAACCATGACTTCTAAAGGAATCGTCATTAGACCGGCCCGCCATGATGATGTCGACACCATTGTGAGATTTAATGCGGCCATGGCGGTCGAAACAGAATGTCGCAACCTCGATCTTGCCACTTTACGCGATGGGGCTCTTGCATTCCTGGAAAACTCCCGGTATGGATTTTACGTTGTTGCCGAATTTCAAGATGGCAGCCGCAAGCCGGTCGGCCAGCTCATGATCACATACGAATGGAGCGACTGGCGAAATGGAGTCTTTTGGTGGATCCAAAGTGTGTATGTCGTCCCTGACAGGCGAGGGATGGGAGTATTCCGAGCCATGTACGATCACATTGTTGTCAAAGCCAAAGCTGAACCTCGAGTGTGCGGCATCAGATTGTACGTCGAACGGGAAAATCTCAAGGCTCAAACTGTGTACCAACATCTAGGACTCAACCCCTCAGTTTACACGATATACGAGAACGACTTCGTCTTGGGCCATGAGGCCGTTCAGAAATAGACAAGGAGCGCCCATGAAACTAGTCCGCAATTTGGTTGGTCTCTTAGTCGTCGCTTCATTGTTCCAAGGGTGCGCCTTTATTCGAGGAAACTATGGCGAAGAATTGGGTCAAGGTGACATCGCAACAATTCAAAAAGGCGTAAGCACCAGAGCAGATGTCGCCGCGGTCTTAGGCGCCCCAGACCGCATTATTGATGCAAATAGCCGCGAAATATTTCATTATTACCATTACGATGTAAAATCTGGATCTGTGCTCATTTTCTCGCGCACCAACATCAAGAGTGACGACACCTTTGTCATTTTTAATGGAGCGGGAATAGTAGAAGAAGTTGTATCTGGGAAACGAAAAGGTCCCCTAGAGTTTCAATTCTGGCCCTTCGACTGGCCCTTCAACTGATTTTCCCATACCGCCACTACGATGTTGCGACATCGGCTTATCTGCCTGATCCTAACACTGGTGTTTCTGTCCCTGAGCGGATGCTCACAAGGACCCGTGACATGGCGGCGGCTGACCCTTAATCAGCCTATTTCTACCGAAGATGTGGTATTTATCGTCCCCGGAAAGACGAATATTGCGGCTGTCACCGAGAAGCTAGGAGCACCAAATGAAATGCTTTTTTCTCAAGGTGGAATCGTGACCCGTTACTACTTCACGGATGGGAGATATTTCAAAGCGAATTACGGATGGGGATTTCGCTTTCTCATACCCTTCTTTGCGCCTGACCTCGATTTGGGAGGCGGCGGAATAGGGAGGGATGTCTACCAAATAACCTACGACAATCGGTGGCTCGTGCGTGATCATGC
Source organism: uncultured Nitrospira sp. (assembly GCA_964465695.1). Classification (GTDB taxonomy): domain Bacteria; phylum Nitrospirota; class Nitrospiria; order Nitrospirales; family Nitrospiraceae; genus Nitrospira_D. The sequence goes on along the minus strand of CAYXKP010000049.1, from coordinate 16,449 downwards.
GTTTGCTTTTCATTCAGGTTCGTCCGAGTTCTTATTCTGGCCATTCAAGGACTAAGTAAGCTTGGTTCAATTGCCGCATATTACAAGTCTCGTTATAATGGCGGCCCATGGAACGGGATTCTTACGATTTCCAGCCCCAGGTCCGTCCCGACGTGGTTTCTTCCTCCTATATCCCGGCCGATAAGGATACCGAGTTTCTTCAACGAGACGAGCTTCGCTCCGTCCGAATCGGGCTGGAGCTGCTGAAGCCTGAACTGATTCAGCGTGAGGAAGGGATCAGGTCCACCATCGTCGTGTTCGGCAGCGCCCGGCTTCTTGAACCGGCGGTGATGAAGCAGGCGCTGCGTCTGGCGGAAGAGCAAGCAGCCCAGGCTCCAAACGATCGCATCCGCCGGCAGCAAGTCGCCATCGCCAAACGCCAGGTGCAGCTCGCCGCATATTATGATGTCGCGCGCGAATTCGCCCGTTTGGTGTCATCCACGTGCCAAGTCGACGGGAGGTGCGACTACGTCATTGTTACGGGAGGGGGGCCCGGTATCATGGAAGCGGCCAATCGCGGGGCGGCGGACGTGAATGCCAAATCAATCGGGCTCAACATTACCCTGCCGCACGAACAGCACCCAAACCCCTACATCACGCCGAGGCTCAGTTTTCAATTTCGCTATTTCGCCGTCAGAAAAATGCATTTCCTCATGCGCGCCAAGGCACTGGTCGCCTTTCCGGGAGGATTCGGGACGCTCGATGAGTTATTCGAAACGCTTACCCTCCTCCAGACCGGTAAAACAAAGAGCGTGATGGTTGTGCTGGTCGGGCGGGACTTTTGGGAGCGATTGATCAACTGGCAGCTGCTCGTGGAATGCGGCCTGATCGCACAGGCGGACCTCAACCTGTTTCATTATGCCGAGACGGCCCAGGAAGCGTGGGACTTGATCGTACGCCAAAACGGAGTATCCCTCGCATGAAGCTCTCATTCTACGGCGCCGCTCGTTCCGTCACCGGCAGCCGGCATATGTTGGAGGTGCCGGGATTCCGCCTGTTGTTCGATTGTGGAATGTTTCAGGGCCGTCGGGAAGAAAGCGTCCGGCGAAACCGCGACTTGGGGTTCGAGCCGAAATCCCTTGGTGCCGTCCTGCTTTCGCATGCCCATGTCGACCATTCCGGCGCCCTGCCGGTTCTGCCGCGACAGGGATTTTCGGGAAAAGTCTACCTCACGAGAGCATCAGCCGATCTCACGGGCATCATGCTTGAGGATTCGGCTCGCGTGCAGGAAAACGACTGCAGGTATGTCAATCGACAAGAGCGCAGACATGGAAAGGCTTGCATTCGGCCGTTTTACGACGGGGACGAGGTGCGAAAGATCGTCAAGAAATTTGAAGGAACACGGTATGGCGATCAAGTGAAGATCGCGCCTCGGATCACCGCATCGTTTCATGACGCCGGCCATATCTTGGGATCGGCCGCCGTCCGTGTGAAATATACGGCGCGGGGCAACAGCACCACGGTCTTGTTCAGCGGAGATCTGGGTCGGTCCCATATGCCGATCTTGCGCGATCCCGAGCCACCGCCTTCCTGCGACGTCCTGATTCTCGAATCTACGTACGGCGATCGCTTGCATGAACAAGCCGGCGACGAAATGAAGAAGAAAGCGCAGGATCTACTCGATCATGCGCGGACCCACAAGAGCAAAATCATCGTGCCGGCCTTTGCGGTAGGGCGGACACAGGAACTCATTATGCGGATCAAGGAATTGGTCGGTGAAGGCCGTGTGGACCCGGTTCCGATCTACATCGATTCACCGCTGGCCGATAAGGCCACGGAAGTGTTCAAGAGGCATCCTGAATGCTACGACGACGAAACTATGAAGACCTTCACGTCCGGCGGAGATGTCTTCGCCTCCCGCTACATTCGTTTTGTGTCCTCTTCCGAGGACAGCAAGCGGCTCAATGCCATGCGAGGCCCCTGTGTCATCATTTCCTCGTCCGGCATGTGCGAAGGCGGCCGCGTCGTACATCATCTCAAACATGCGATTCAGGATGAGGCCAACATCATCGTGTTTGTCGGCTTTCAAGCGGAGCATACGCTCGGCCGTAAGCTTGTCGAAGGCTGGGATGTGGTGCCGATCTTCGGCGTGCCGACGCCAAGGCGGGCTCAAATCGTCAAATTCAACGGCCTATCGGCTCATGCCGATCGGAACGATCTCCTCGCCTATGTCCGAGCCATTCACCCTCCACCGAGCACGATCTTCATCGTGCATGGCGAAGAAAAACAGGCCCTCTCCCTGGGTGCGGCCATCCAATCGGAACATCCGACCATCGATGTGCGGATTCCCCACCAGGGGAGTGCGCATGAAATCTAAAGCTCATTGTTACAACCAGGTCCGGGGGCCGGTGATTGTTCCGCTGGTGTTACTGTCATGCCTTGCCGCCGTGATCTCCGGTTGCTTCTCGGCCGCGGCGGCGGAATCTGAACAAGAGCGGCGGCGTCTACGGGATACGGGCATCGTGATCGGACAGTACCAACCCGGCTACTTCAACGCGATCACGGACGTGGCCGGCGTCAAAGTCGGTCACACGACCATCATCCGCGGCGAGGGGGCGCTGAAACCCGGCTACGGCCCGGTCCGAACCGGCGTCACCGTCATCATTCCACGCGACGACGTGTGGCGCAAGAAAGTCTCCGCCGGTTCCTTCGTACTCAACGGTACAGGGGAAATGACCGGCCTCGCCTGGGTGGCCGAATCGGGCTTCCTCGAATATCCCATCGCCCTCACAAATACGTTGAACGTTCCTCGCGTGGCCAACGGCGTCATGAGTTGGTTGATCAAACAGTATCCCGATATCGGCATCTCGGACGACACACTCACTCCGGTCGTGGCCGAATGCGATGACGGGCGCCTGAACGATATCCAAGGCCGCCATGTGTCCGAGCAAGACGTGATGGCTGCGCTCGACGGCGCGACCAATGGCCCGGTTAGGGAAGGGTCCGTCGGCGCCGGCACAGGAATGGTGTCATATGGATTCAAGGGTGGAATCGGCACGTCGTCGAGAAAATTGTCCGAGAAGGAAGGCGGCTATACGGTGGGCGTGTTGGTCAACGCCAACCACGGCCGCAGACCGGAACTCGTCATCGCGGGCGTACCGGTGGGGAAACTCTATGAGCCGCCTCAGCAGGTATCCGAAGCCGTAACCGCCGGTCAGAGCGAAGGGTCAATCATTGTGGTCATCGCCACCGATGCGCCGCTCGACGGTCGCCAACTTACGCGACTGTCCAAACGCGCTGCGCTCGGACTCGCACGCACCGGCTCGACTGCGCGCCACGGCAGCGGAGACTTTATGATCGCATTCTCGACGGCACACGTCATCCCCCATTATCCGAAAGAGTCCACCTACCATTTGACGCACTTGGCGGATACTCATATAAACCCCCTGATCACGGCCACGGTCGAAGCCACCGAAGAGGCCATTCTCAACGCGCTCACGATGGCCACCACAGTCATGGGCCGCGACGGCTACCGGGTTGAAGCGATCGAGCTGGGCCGCCTCAAAACACTCCTCTCCGGCTCGCGATGAAATTGATCAACTGAATTTCCTGCACCGTTGTAAAGTCCTTCAAACTTGCAAATGTGTCGAGTCCCTCGTTATTCTTCAGATCGTCAACCAGGAGGATGGTATGAGCCAATACCAGATCGGGGGCGGATTGCAGCTGCTGACGGCGGTGCAGAAGACCGAGGCCTTCGGTGAGTTTCTGAAAACGAGGATGATCCATGCCTTGGAGACCGAGGACCCGACGGAGTTGCACTACCTTTTGGCGCAAGTCGACGACTACCATTCCTACCTGTGGCGGTATTATAAGAAGTTAGCGCAGACCAGAGCGCAGCGGATGGATCCAGGAGTTTGACTCGAAGCGCGTTGCGAGCCCGCACGCCCCGCAATGCCGGCTCACTTACCGCATCACGAGGCGAGACGTGCGATTTGCAGTGGCCCTTTCGAAGACAGCAGAGACCGAATCTGCGGCCCGAGCCGTGGCCGAAGACATTCTGACGCAGTTAAGTCCCGCACCGCTCGATCTTGCCTGTCTCTTCTTTTCCGCTCATCATGCAGCCGAAGCGGACCGTTTGGTCCAGATAGTAAGAGGGACGCTTCGTCCAAGCTTGTTGATCGGCTGCAGTGGAGAAGGCGTGATCGCCGGAACGGAAGAATTGGAAACCGCGCCGGCAATCACCGTGTGGGCGGCTGTTCTTCCCGATGTTCATCTCCACCCGCTGCGATCGTCGTTTTCGCCGACGCACGACCAATTCCGCCTCTCGGGATGGCCCGCATCGGTAGGTGAAGAAGCCTCGTTCCTCTTGCTCGCCGATCCGTTCACCGCGCCGGTTCAAGATTTCCTCGGGATTTTGGACGAGCGATATCCCCGAGCGAAAGCGATCGGTGGATTGGCCGGAGGTGGGCAAGAGGCGGGGATGAATCGATTGGTCCTCAATGATCAAGTCCTCGATGGCGGATTAGTGGGTGTGTGTCTCTCAGGGGCCGTGGATATTCGGCCCATCATTTCCCAGGGGTGTCGCCTGATCGGCGACCGGTTCGTCGTGACCAAGGCCGAACGCAATCTCATACACGAACTCGGAGGCGTACCGGCTCTGGAGCGGTTACAGGCGGTCTTCGAATCGCTGCCCGAAGAACACCGAGTACGCGCCCATCGGGCGCTCCATATCGGTATCGTGATCGACGAACATCGGAATCGGTTCGAGCGCGGGGATTTTCTTATTCGGAATCTGCTCGGGGCCGACCGCACCACCGGGGCCGTCGCCGTCGGCGACGTGGTGCAAGAAGGCCAGACGGTGCAGTTCCATCTGCGCGATGCGGAATCAGCCACGGAGGATTTGCACTCTCTGCTGGCGACGGACCGAGCCGCCCATCGGTATCCTCCGCTCGGCGCGCTCATGTTCAGCTGTTGCGGCCGTGGACGGGGGCTCTTTGGGACGCCGAACCATGATGCGACGGCCGCTCTAGAGCGACTTGGTCGGATTCCCATCGCGGGGTTCTTTGCACAAGGCGAGATAGGGCCCATCGGAAACCGCAATTTCTTGCACGGGTACACGGCCAGCTTGGCGCTCTTTGCGGACAGACAAGCGATGCCAAACTCCGGTTGACCAAACACTCCATCCCATGCCATAGAGTGAGAGGAAAATTATGAACCGTCTGAACACACCAGTTATCGCCGTACTTTTGATCATAACCGGCATTCTAGGAGGGGGAAATAGCATGGCAGCAAATGAGAATGGATCGGACACGCGGGAAGTCACGACATCATCCGGGCTCAAATACCTGGATCAGGTCGTCGGCACAGGCGACGTCGCCGTGGCCGGAAAGACGGCGAGCGTTCATTACACGGGTTGGCTGGAGAACGGAAAGAAGTTCGATAGCTCGGTCGATCGTGGACAGCCCTTCTCGTTTTCCCTCGGCGCGGGGCGCGTCATCAAAGGTTGGGACGAAGGTGTGCAAGGTATGAAGGTCGGCGGCAAGCGCAAACTGACCATCCCGTCCGATTTAGGGTATGGATCGCGCGGCGCCGGGGGAGTGATCCCACCGAACGCCACGCTGATTTTCGACGTCGAGTTACTCGGAGTACGTTGACGCGTTCCAAGCCGACACGTCCGATCCCGACACGCTTGTAAGCGTTCCGGCTCGCAGACTTGTCAGCAAAACGTCCATGCAGCACACACCTCTCATCGCACAACATCGCGCCGCCGGTGCGAAGCTGGTCGACTTCGCAGGATGGGAAATGCCGATCCACTACACCGGGGTCGTGGATGAGTACCACGCCGTTCGAAGCAAAGCGGGTCTCTTTGATGTCAGCCATATGGGGCGAATTCTCGTCAGCGGGTCCGGTGCGGAGGCTTTTCTCCAGCGCATGACGACGAATGATCTCGCGGCGTTGCGACCCATGCAGGCGCAGTATTCGATGGTTTGCAATGAGCAGGGCGGTATCAAAGACGACATCTTCGTCTATCGGTTGGCGAAAGCCGGAGAATTTCTTCTGTGTGTCAACGCATCCAATCGAGACAAGATCGCGTCTTGGCTCACAGAACACAGTCCGAGAGCTTCTCACTGTCAGGTTTTTGACCGGTCGGCGGAGATCGCTCAGATCGCCTTGCAGGGCTCTGCTGCGCGGGCGATCGTCACGGCGCTGGGATTGTCACAGCTGGATCGGCTCAAGCTCCGGGAATCAATGACGGTACGAGTCGCGGACGTGGAGTGCCTGGCGGCGCGAACCGGCTATACCGGGGAATTCGGCTACGAATTCTATGTGTACGGACAAGCCGGCACAGTGTGGGACAGGCTGTTGGATACAGGCCAATCGTTCGGTTTGAAACCGGCGGGCCTCGGTGCGCGGGATCTCCTGCGTCTGGAGATGGGCTATCTGCTGTATGGCAATGACATCGACGAACGAACGACGCCGATCGAGGCCGAAGCGGAATGGGTCGTGCGTTTTGAGAAGGGAGACTTTGTCGGAAAGCAAGCCCTGTTGAGTCAAAAACAAGCAGGCTTGTCTCGGCGATTCATCGGCTTCGAATTGCAGGAAAAAGGCGTCCCCCGCCACGGGCTCAAAATTCTTTCCGCCACCTCACCGCAGTCCCCCATCGGAGAAGTCACCAGCGGCAATCTTTCGCCTCTTCTTCAGAAAGGGATTGGATTAGGGTATGTATTTCCGGAATATGCCAAACTCGGGACCGACCTCTTCATCGACATTCGAGGGAAATGCGTTCCGGCAAAGGTTGTGAAGCCGGCATTCTACAAAAAATCCAAGGTTTGACGGCACATGACTGAGAGCGCCAACAAGACACTCGATGAATCAGTGGTTGCCTGCTTCATAGGCCATACGCCATCGGCCATGCGCTCATCATGACGAAAAATATCTACACCGGCAGGGTCGTTACTCTGAACATCGACACCGTCCGGCTACCCAATGGAGTGACGGTGGACCTGGAGACCATCCGCCATCCGGGAGCAGCCGCGGTCGTGCCGATCAAAGACGATGGGACCGTGGTTTTGATCAGACAGTTCCGGCATGCTGCGGGCGGATTCATTTACGAAATACCGGCGGGAAAACTCTCTCCCGGTGAAGAACCGTTGCAGTGCGCCGCACGAGAACTGGAAGAGGAAATAGGCTATCGTGCATCGTCGTTCGAATTGCTCTCCAGTATCTTTACGGCTCCCGGTTTTGCAGACGAAGTGATTCATGTCTACAAGGCCACCGGTCTCACGAAAGGACGTCAACAACTGGATCGCGACGAAGTGCTGGAGGTCGTCGAGATGCCGCTGCATCTGGCGATTGAGCGCATTCAAGACGGCACGATCCGGGATGGGAAAACGATCGTCGGCTTACAGGCTGTCTACATCAAGAATGTGACGCTCCGATGATCGGCTTTACCGGTTAAGAGCAAGCCGCCAACCTCCACCGGCAGTATCTAAACGAGTATTTGTGGACTTCTCCTCCTTGTCGACGAAGGTGTCCTCAGCCTTGCCACCACGTATTTTAGCTCGGTGCCGTGATGTTCAAGAGCGTCGGCGTTAAACTGTGGGGGCGGAATCGAGGAGGCCGACTCTTAAACTGCCTCAGGCAGATCCTTAGTAGATCGAGGATCATTCCCTCTGTTCACAGTGAGAAAGGAATCGTGCTATCTTCTCCGGCATCAGGTCTACGCGACGGGATTTGAGTCTATGCTCATAGGCCGTTGCTGTTAAAAAAAGAAGGAGAACAGTGCCAATGCTGCTACAGGGGAAAAAAGGACTCATCGTCGGTGTGGCCAACAAGCACAGCATCGCCTGGGCCATCGCTCAATCAGTCGCCGGTCAGGGAGCCCAACTTTTCTTCAACTATCAGAATGACCGGCTCAAGCAGAATGTGGAGGACCTCGCGGCCACTCTGCAGGGATCACAAACGTTTCCTTGCGATGTGAGCAATGATGCCGAAATTGTATCGCTCATGCAGCAGGTCCAGAAGGAATTTGGGCAGATCGATTTTCTCGTCCATTCGTTGGCGTTCGCCCCCAGGGAAGAGCTGAGCGGACAATTTGTGAATACCACGCGCCAGGGGTTTGCGATGGCTCTGGACATCAGCGCTTACTCCCTTGTGGCCGTCACGAGAGCGGCGTTACCATTAATGACAACGGGAGGTTCCGTCATCACGCTGACCTATCTTGGCAGTGAACGGGTGGTTCCCCACTACAATGTCATGGGTGTCGCAAAGGCCGCCCTCGAAGCCACCGTTCGTTATTTGGCCTATGACCTTGGTCCCCTGAATGTGCGCGTGAATGCGATCTCCGCCGGACCGATCAAGACGCTCGCAGCGCGAGGCGTCTCAGGCATCACCAAAATGGTCGATCTCCACAAAGAATTTGCCCCGCTCCGTCGCCCAACCGAACAGGGTGAAGTCGGGGACACGGCATTGTTCTTAGCGAGTTCGTTGGGACGAGGCATTACAGGCGAAGTCATCTACGTGGATGGAGGGTTCAATATTTTAGGGATGATGGCTTCCGGTGAACAGGGAACCTCCTGACTCACTCTCGTGACGACATCTTGTACCGCTGCTCTCGTGTGGGCCGGATGAAAACTCTCGTACTCATGAGTATCCTGACCGGCGGCTTGTCCCTCCTGCCGATACCGTCTTCGGCACAGGAATCAGGCGAGGCTCTTGCCGAGCAGGCTCTCGAAGAATGTCATCGCGGAAGGCTCGCCCTGGATCGCGCAACACGGCTCGCTCATTTTCAACAAGGACAGATCTTGGGAGAGCGCGCGGTAGCATCGGAAGAAGGAAGCGCCGATGCCCACTTTGCGCTGTTTTGTAACCTGGGAGAGCTGCTCCGAATCGACGGCGAATCTCTCACCTCTCTGTTCGGACTCCACCGCATGATGAATGAACTCGACCGGGCCCTCGAAATCAATCCAGCCCACATCGACGCGCTCTCGGCGAAAGGGACGTTACTGGTAAAGTTGCCGAGTTTTCTCGGAGGGGACTCGGAAAAAGGGGAACAGCTGTTACAACAGGTGGTGAAGCAGGCTCCGAAGGCGGTGAATGCCCGACTGGCGCTTGCCCGGGTCAAGTGCCGACATGGCTTTCATGAGGAGGCCGCGACGCTGGCTTCCGATGCCTTGGCCCTCGCTCAGAAACACAACCGGACCGAGTTCATCCCGGAGGCAGAAGCCATGCTGGAGCAGGCACGGGTGAACGCCGCAAGAACCAAGTCACCCCACTCTTAACCCATCTCGACGTAGAGGAAGTCTTGCGCACCTGCCGTTCGCGCCTGTTAGTCGATCGTTCTCCTGAGCGCCTTCAAGCGACCCTGTCGCTTTTTCCGCTCAATCCGCCGCTCATGAGAACTCCTCGTCGGGGCGGTTGCCTTTCGCTTCTTGCGAGGGACCGCCGCGCACCGAATCAACGTCTGTAAGCGATCCAGCGCGTCCTCCCGGTTACGCTCCTGCGTACGATATTGCTGGGCCTTGATCGTGATCACTCCGTCGGCTGAGATGCGGTGATCGTGCAGCTTCATCAGGGCGGCTTTATAGGCCGGCGGCAATGATGACGCCTGGATGTCGAATCGGAGGTGGACGGCGGTTGAAACCTTGTTGACGTTTTGTCCCCCAGCGCCTTGCGATCGTATGGCGTGTATATCGATCTCATGGTCCGGGATGGTAATGGACGATGAAATATACAGCATGATGGAGTAGCTAACATAATCTTGCTTCGGGCGCAATCTACGGCGTCCAGAGCCGTGTCCATTCACATTTTCGACTGGCGTTTCCCGCGCTGGAAGAGGTACAAGTGGGCCCGAGGTGATAGAGACCCTCAGCTTTTGCTCCGCAAGGGCATCGTTGGTTAAGCAATATCAGAAGGAGATCCATTGTCTCGGGACGACGTGCGGGGTTTTCTCGAGAGTTCGGAATAGGCGCCCGCGTAAGGGGGAACCATGCAGCGTGCAGCGGCAAATCAGCAAGTGCGCAAGTGGCGATCGGTGTTTGGAATCGTGGCGCTCGCTTGGAGTCTATTCGTTGGAGGGGAGACCTTCGCCCAGTCTACCTCGACGTTCAGTCAGGACTTTCGCTTGTGGTCACCCGTATTTCTGACGGTGAAGCTTCCTTCCTCCTTCCTGGCTTACATGGAAGTTCAACCGCGTTTCGCAGATTTGGACGATACCGGTCATATTGACCAGCTGTTACTTCGCCCTGCGCTGGGCTATCAACTGACAGACAACCTCTCCATCTGGCAGGGCTATGCCTGGGTCGGCAGCTACAATCAAAGACATATACCTCCTCAGTCGCCCTTCTTCGAAGAAAGCCGCATCTATCAGCAGGTCAATTATACGCACAGATTCCAATCGTTAAAGATACTCAGCCGAACCCGCCTTGAGGAGCGCTGGATTGAGCATGTTGACGGCACCGCAGTACGGTTTCGTACGATGTTGCGCGGGACCTACCCGTTACCCATGGCTCCGGAATGGGCACTTGTCGTCTCGGATGAAATATTTGTCCACCTCAACACGGTCGGCACGCGCGGACCAGCGGCTGGTTTTGATCAAAATCGATTCTTCGTGGGAATCAATCGGACATTTTCAAAATATCTCAATATGGACATCGGTTATCAGAATCAGCTCCTCAACAGCCGGTCGATTCCAGATCTTGCGAACCAGATGAACCATGTCATCTTATTGCAGCTCTTCATTAATCTGTAACCCATACTTAGGCGGATAAATCAGTCCACTATTCGGCTAAGCTCACTGTGACCACGGGCTCCTGGGTCGCTGATGCAAAAGGAGCCCATCCCACCGCCCTTCAAGACCTGCTTCATAGGATCCACGAGGGAGAGGTCGGTACTACGTGCATAACCGCACGCCATGTGCGCCTAAGCACGTCCTCCTGTGCGAACCAGGCTCTAAAATCAACTGCATAGATCCTCACTCCTAAATCATCTTTGTCATCAATATCTTATGGCAATTAACTTTAACGGTCTTATTCTTGCTCAAAAAACGAACAAAGAAAGAAATCATCCGGATCCTTTCCACCATTCCCCGAGGAGAATCGTGCTATGGATGGCATATCGGTTACTTCACATACGTCGGTGACAACAACCGGGAGCGCACAATACCCCGCATCATTGCCTACGATCGCATCAATACAGTCCGCAGCTTTTCAAACTCAGTACGCTGCTCGCGATCTCGCTGCGGGCCTCATCACCGGAGTGATGGCCATTCCCTTATCGGTGGGAATCGCTATGATGTCCGATTATCCGATCAAGGTGGGCCTGGCGACCGTGGCATTCGCCTGTTTGGTCGGCTGGATAAACGCATGGTTCAGGCCGGGCAACTTCATCGGCTGCCCTGGAATCGCCGCAGGACTGGCCCCTGTTTTGGCCCTCGGCGTCGCGAGTTTCGGGATGGAGAACATGGCGTTCGTGATTTTCCTCACAGCCGTCATGCAGGCGATCATCTGGAAGTTTGACTGGCAGCGCTACATCTTGCTCGCAGTCCCGGCGTACCTCGTGGAAGGACTGCTCGCCGGGATCGGACTGAAGATTGCGCTGAAGTTCTTGGACTTCACGTATGAACTTCCTTCCGAGTTGATAGCCGCAGATACGTTTTTTAACGAAGCCAGGATTCAAATGATACTCATTTCCTTGGCCGGGCTCGGGGTCTTTGTTTATCTGTTCAGGAAATTCCGGTACATACAGCCGGCCGTTCCCTATTTCGTCATCATTGCCGCGGGGGTCCTCCTCGCGCAATACATTCATGTGCCCATGTTGCATGTGGAAGATGTCCCGCTGTCGCTGGCGCTTCCCATCCCCCATTTCGACGGCGCGCTCACGTGGTTGTATGTCTTTGGGTTTGCGGCCATGCTGGCAATGATCGATGTCATCGAGCAGGTCATGAGCAACGCCGCCATCCAAAAAATAGATCCCTTAAAGCGGGAGTGCAACAGCAATAACAGCTTACTGGCGATTTGGATCGCCAACATCGGGTCGAGCTTTTTCGGCGGCATGACGAATTTGGACGGCTTGGCCAAGAGCACCACGAACCGGCTGGCCGGCGCCTACACGAAGTTCTCCGTCTTGATCATCGGATGCGTCGTCACGTTCTTTGTTATCAATCCTCAATACTTGGAGCTGCTGCCGAAGTTTGCCGTGGCGATCGTCATGATGTTTACAGGCTGGAAAATGATTGCGGGGCTCATGCACGTGACCCATCACGGTCCCTATGCCATGGTGCTGGCTATCTTGACCGGCGCACTGGTGTACAAAGTAGGGATCTTCGAAGGGCTCCTCATTGCAATGGCCGTGCATGGCGCCGTGCACTATCTCTTCGATACTCAAGTCAACAAGGTGCCTGGAAAAGAAGTGGTCAGCAACTATGTGGCTAATTTGAGGAAGATCAGCACGGCGTCCTGATCACTATACCGGATCGACAATCTCCGTTCAGCATGCACCGGCCTTAGGTTTGAAGAGCCTAAGGTCGGTGACATAACGGGGATCGATCACCTGAATTACTTCGACACGAACACCATCATGAATCGGCAAGAGTATTCGAACTACTCTTTCGGCGGCAACGCGGATGAGTGGTGGCTGGTGATCAGCCATTGTTTCCCATCCCATTTGTAGGTGAACGTATAGCGGGCTTTCACCGTGGCTCCGGTTTTCTGGAAGGTGAAGCTATACAGCCCGGTATCAATCGCAGTATTGCAGTCGATTTCGATTTCCCGAGAATCGATGCGCCCCACCGGGCGGTTTTCAAGGAAGTGGTGAAAATAGTCTTCTTTGTCAATGGCCGTGAACCGCGGTCGGCTCGACACCGTCGGCAACAAGAGAGATGTAGGGGCATAGTTGGCGGCCACTTTGTGAACGTCGCCGGTTTGGAGCGCCCTGTTCCAGCGATCGAATAGGCCGGCGATCTGTTCCTCACTCGCTTCCACGCACTCTTCCGCATGTTGCGCAACGGCTTGATGAACATGAGCCGGAGGCGCGTCCACCGTGGGCAACGCAGACGAGTGGTGGCTGGTGATCAGCCATTGTTTTCCATCCCACTTGTAGGTGAACGTGTAGCGAGCTTTCACGCTGGCCCCCGTCTTTTGAAAGGTGAAGGAGTAGAGCCCGGTATCGATGGCCGTATTGCAATCGATCTCGATTTCTCGGGAGTCTTGAGAGTCGATGTGTCCTACCGGTTGGTTCTCGAGGAAATGGCGGTAATAGTCTTCCTTATCGTAAACCGTGAGTCGCGCGCGGCTTGACATGGTCGGCAGCAAAACGGAAGTAGTTGCATAATTGCTTGCCACCTTATGCACATCACCCGTAAGGAGTGAGGCATTATAACGATCGAACAACGCCGCAATGTCCTCCTCGGTAGCCGCCACGCACACTTCGGAATGTTTCGGGACTACATGGTTGAATTTATGAAGTGTGTCTCCCTTTGGTTTCTCTGCGCAGCTTATCAAAGCAACAGCCATAACGGAAAGCAGCAGTGAGAATGCCCTCATGACCTTCTCCTCCCCTGTGTGGATTGATCACTCCCGGAACGGATGCGCCCAACAAAGCGGTTATTTAGTGAATCGGAGTCTGTTACGGCACATTATAGTTTCGAGGAAAACGAATTCTCAATCACCCGAATGTGGGATGCGAGGAGGCCGAGTAGTCACACTAAGTATTCCTAAATACGCACAAGTAAAACCGAGACCAAGGCTTGGTTAGGATTCGTACAAGGTCGATGACAACGTAAGGAGTGGTGCTAGCGCAGGCTACCGCTCATCCGGCACCGCACGCCATTTCACCGGTGGGCAGATGCGCACAACTCTCATGTCGGCGCTGGTTTCAGCCTATTGAGAGGGCGTAGACACTCGTGATGATTCTTTCGTACCAGGAAAAGCGGATCTTTGAGACCTCCAGACATTTTCAATTACAGTCATTTTTTCGTCGCGGTCGTTGTAGTTGGGAGATTCGTCTCCAGCACGAAGCGTTTATGCAAAGGTTGCGGCGGTCGAGCATTGTCGTGCCCCACGAGAGCGCGAAACTTTTTGATCTGTTCAGCGGAGACCTCAATGGGGTCTTGCATGACCGCCCAAATAACGCCTTCGGAACAGGGCGGCGTCGTGAAGGAGCCAGAGTAGCGGTAGTAGGATTTTCTTTCAGGTAAAAGGGTCATCGGATTGACGGTATGGTTATGGTCATCGGAGACTTCTCCGACCCTGGCAGGCGCGTGTTCCAAGAAAGTCTCGAAAAACGGATTGTGTTTGCCCTCTTCCATAAAGACGGCAACCACCGCCACCTCATGCCGCTCATTGTGATGCACGAGATGCATTTCCATCGGAAAGTGCTTCTGGTCAATCGTGTGCTCGCTCGGAACATGGAAATGGAATTGTTCGAGCAGGTAGAGATCCTCGTCGAACACGATCGTGCTGTCCTTGTCGAAATGGAGCACGGTTTGGCCGTGCCTGGGATAACGGGACTTTACCGTTTCAGAAAGGGGTTCGACTTCCTGCAATGTATGCCCGTTGTTCACCACATGGAAAGGAGCGTCTTTATACGAAAACTGAATGTCGTCGAGTGGCGTCTTGTGAGTGCGCAACAAATCAATCGGTGATTGAGACATGCCTTTTTCACAGATGGAAAACTCCGGCCCAAGCTCGCCCCAATGTAGCGGTCCATGAGGACCCTCGTATCCCCATGTGCTTTTCCCTGTCTCTCCTGCATGCACACATGCAACCGGCAGCGTCAACGCAAGTATAATCAGCAGGCTCCTCATCGAAATTCTCACCGTAGTGCCCTTACTCATTGCGGTAACTTCTGATCCCTTCATAACCTTTCCTCCTTGTGCGGATCGATCACTTTGTTCATATTTAGCGACTATGTCGAACAACCAATCTTGAAGTGAAATACAATCCCTGACGAGATGGAATTATAGTTTTGCGTCGATCAATTTCTCAACTGTCCTGTTTTGCTGTTTACTACGCGGAGACCGACAAACTCGGTATCCGAACTAACGGCACCACTCCGGAATATGAGAGATGTGTCATGGTCAACGGCCGGCAAGTGTCACGCCACTCAACAACTTATCGGCGATCTGGTCGGCAACGCGGTCCACGACGGGCTGTGTAGGTTGAAAAAATCCTGTCTCATACTCGTGTGTCCAAATAGGTCGCTTTGTTTTGGAATCGAGCAGCCGAACCATTCCTATCCCAGCGTATTGAGTATTCAGACTCCCGTAAAAGCTCTCCATCCCAAAATACCACCGTTGGAAGCCTACCACACCGGTCAGAGCTGCATCCGCCTGCTCGACAACGGCCTGACTCAGCCAGCTTCCGCTGATTTTTTCTTTCATTAGATCTGATCCCTCCACCAGATGAGGGTCTTCATCATGGGTCAAGTCTTCGATGTACAATGATCGGACGGAAGGCTGCCGCCAAGCCGGCGGATGCTGTGTTCAAAAGCAATAGGAAAACCTCTGCCGCGATTTTTACGCAAAACATGCCACTCCAGCGTCGACGAGCGTTAAATCTAACGTTCGGCATGACTGATTTGTTTTGCATTGAGAATCAAATCACGGAGGGAGGAAAAGCGGCTCTGCCCAGTGCCGTATAACATCCCCTGCGGCTTTACCCAGGACGACCGACCTTCCAAACTGCACCGCTGCAACTATAGGAGCGCCTCGTGCCCCACGATGACAACCCAGGAAGTTAACAACTTTACGAACTATAGTTATGAGGTCGTTTGATCGCACCTCGTAGATTTATCTGAATCCACAGAAATAAATACCGAACTATTACAGACCACAGCCTGTGCTTCATGGAAATCGACCGTCACGATTTGGCGCCTTTCTTCCCGAAATACTCTTGCCGGCTGACGGCGACGTCGGCCACCAGCATGAAACCGGAATGCCGTTCAAAAAGCGGACGGAGACCTGCCAAAATGGGCTCCACCTTTTCTTCCGGCACGACGGTCATGATCACTTCGAGGCTCTCCTGCTCACTGAACATAAAGTGGGCCTCACGAAATCCGTGATGTCCTTTTCCCGAGATATTGCCGATAATCGTGTAGCCGGTCGCTTTCACTCGATCCAAGAGATCGGTCACAAACGCGCGATGCTCACCCGCGATGATCACGCGAATTTCCTTCATCGGATGCAAGATCAAGCTCATCAGTAGATCTCCTTTCCCGGCCTGTTTCTAATTACCCTCTCCCAATGGAGGGCCATGACTGCGGTATCGC
Organism: uncultured Nitrospira sp.; assembly: GCA_964465695.1. Taxonomy (GTDB): domain Bacteria; phylum Nitrospirota; class Nitrospiria; order Nitrospirales; family Nitrospiraceae; genus Nitrospira_D. The sequence continues at coordinate 204 of CAYXKP010000049.1, read as the reverse complement.
GATCGCGTGCCACGTCGCGTCGGGATGGTAGCGATACCAAACTCCGTCTTCAGGGTCGAGCGCGACCAGATGGACCCACTCGTTGTGATAAAAATGCTGCAAGACATCGTGTCGAGCGATCAGCCGGTCGATCCGTTGACGTGGAGCCTCAATGATCGTCAACAGCCTCATCGGCTCATGGTAGGCGCCTTCGCCGCTCATGAC
>CAYXKP010000048.1:0-28392 GCA_964465695.1 uncultured Nitrospira sp. | reverse complement strand
CATCTGTATACCGGTCGCGTGACGGTTTTCCCCAACAGCCTACTGTTCACCAATCCGCTGATCAAAGAAAATCCCGAGCAGGAGTACGGCCTGTATACGGTGGTCGTGCCGATCAAGAACGACGAGGATTGGCAGCGGGCAGAGCGCGTGCTTCTGGACGCGGCGAAAACAGAATGCGCGCCGTTCATGCATGAAGCGGCGCGGCAGATGAAGCTGTTGGAACAGGCCAATCTTCTCGAGGCGCCTTCTCCGGAACCGCGCATCACGATTCAGCTGCCGGAATCCGGCAAGCTCCATTTGGTGCTCCGATTCCCCGCGCCGGATCGGGGACGCTCCCGCATCGAGCAAGCCATTCTGCGTCGGTATCTCCAGCAGATGAACGTTCAGGCCTCATTACAACACACCTAAAAAAAAGGGCCATCGTACGATGGCCCTTTGATGACCGCTTATCCCGGCGGGGACGAATTATTTCGGGAACGACTTCGGCGCGGAGACATGCTGCCACCCCTCACCATTGAGGGACTTGAGCATGGCCACCAAATCCTGCTTTTCTTCGTCCGTCAGTTCCAATGGGATGATCGTATTGTCCAGATGCGGATTTTTGACCCCGCCCTGGTTGTAGAAATTCACCACTTCCTCGAGGGTCTTGAACCGTCCGTCATGCATATATGGCGCGGTACGGGCGATCTCGCGCAAGGTCGGAGTCTTGAAGGCTCCGATATCTTCCGTGTTATTGGTCAGCATATACCGACCGAGATCGACGGTATTCGTGTCCCAGCCGATGCCTAAATTATGAAACTTCTCGTCGGTGAAGTTGAATCCGGAATGGCAACGGGTGCAACGGGCTTTCCCCCGAAACAGCTCGAGGCCGCGTTTGGCGGAGTCGCTCAAAGCATTTTCATCTCCTCCGACATCAAACTTGTCCACCGCGCTGTTACCCGAAAGCTTGGTCCGCTGGAAGCTGGCAATGGCCATGCCCACTCGCTCTGTCGTAATGTTCTCATCGCCGAAGACCTGCTTGAAGAGTTTCCGATAGCCCGGGATCTTCATCATCTTTGAATTCATCACATCGTAGTTGGGAAAGCCGTGCTCGATCGGATTCGTAAACGGACCGACGGATTGAGCTTCCAATGTCGCCGCCCGACCATCCCAAAACTGCGCTTTGCTGTATACCCGATTGAATGACACCGGCGCACTGCGGCCCCCCTTGAGTCCGCGGATACCGGTCGACACCGGCATTCCGTCCGTAAATCCCTTCTTCGCCATGTGGCAACTTGCGCAGGCGATCGTGTTGTCCAGGGATAACCGCTTATCGAAGAACAAGATGCGCCCCAACTCCACCTTTTCCTTCGTGAGGGGATTGTCGGCGGGCACATAATTGTTCGGATCCTCCAAGCCTTGAATCGTGGGCAGTATATACGGCCCATTCGAAGGTTCTACGGCAAGAGCTGTGTCTCGCTGTGCTCCTTCGCCGAACATGGGGACGAGCGGCATCATTGCAACTATTCCACATACCAACGCCACGGTCAGCATGGCTCCCCCGACTATCCTCTTACGTGCCATCACGCCCTCCTCTCCGTACGATGTGTTATCCATACTTCAACCATTCCGTTTCTGATGCACCTGTACTCCGAATTCACCAAGATCCACCCGCGTTATTGGAAGCGGGCCGCTGCGCCCGGCGCGTCCCTTATTCCAGTAGGCTTCGGAGCATCCAGGCCGTCTTCTCGTGCACTTGCATACGCTGAGTCAGCAGATCAATCGTCACCTGATCCGAGGCCTTCTCGGACGTCGGAAAGACATTCCGTAATGTTCGCACCAACGCTTCCTGCCCTTCAACCAACTGGCGGATCATGTCTTCCGCCTTCGGTACGCCGACGGCTTCCGAGATGGACGAGAGTTTGGAAAATTGCGCATAGCTTCCAGGAGCGGGGTGCCCCAACGCCCTGATCCGCTCCGCCACCAGATCGACGGCCAGGGCGAGCTCGTTGTATTGTTGCTCGAACATGAGGTGAAGCGTCTGAAACATCGGTCCGGTCACATTCCAATGGAAGTTATGCGTCTTAAGGTAAAGAGTATACGTATCCGCCAACACCTTGGATAGCCCTTCCGCAATAGCTTTCCGCTGTGCGGGCTCGATTCCAAGGTCAATTTGCCGACCACTCGCGTCAGCCGCCTTTGCTTTCCCCGCTGCGTTTTGCATGGTGCTCCCTTCGCTTTATGAGCTCGTTAACGCGCGCTTGTCATATCATGACTCATGCTGCCGACTCAATCCGTAGGCACTCACACGGAATACACATGCGTTTCAGTCGCACCGTCAGCCTGAGGATGCCGATGTCGTGTCCGCTTGTTCGACAAGTTAACTCGCCGTCTCAAATAAGTCTAATTGATAATACAGATCATATATATTAGTATTTCTTATGAAAGAACCGGCATGACCCTCACGGAATTGCAGTACATCGTGATCGTCGCACAGGAGCGGCATTTTGGCCGAGCCGCGGAACGGGCATCGGTCACTCAACCGGCATTGAGCCTCGCGGTTAAAAAACTGGAGGAAGAGTTAGGCACGGCGATTTTCGAGCGGCGCCGGAAGCGGATTGAACTGACGTCGCTCGGTGAGCAAATCGTCCATCAAGCGCAACGCGTAATCGAAGAAGCCGAGCACGTCAAAATCCTCGCCGCTCAGGGGAAGGATCAACTGAACGGCAGGCTGCGGTTCGGCGTCATCGCAACCGTCGGACCGTATATCCTTCCGGATTTGGTTCCGCTCTTGACTGTACGTGCACCTAAAATGCCCTTGGAACTGGAGGAAAACCTGACGCAGAACCTGGTGGGAATGTTGAAGAGCGGAAAACTCGATGTCATCATGATCGCCCTCCCCTTCGAGGAACCGGGCATACTCACCAGCGCCTTGTATGATGAGCCATTTCTGGCCGTGGTCCCTGCCGGACATCCTTGGCAGAAAAAGAAGCTCCTGGATTCCAGCCAGTTACGCACCGAAAAGGTTCTTCTCCCTCATGCAGGACATTGTTTCCGTCAACAAGTCCTCGATGCCTGTCCCGAACTCAGTCGTTCGGATGCGGAGGGCTGGCAGGGGAATTCGCTGGAAACCATTCGGCAAATGGTCGTCTCAGGCTTGGCCATCACCGTGCTCCCCTGCAGCGCCGTCACGCCGAAACACCGGAACAAGCGCCTGGTCGCCATCAAGATGGCGGATCCTGCGCCCGGTAGACGAATCGGCCTCGCTTGGCGACGGGGGTTCACACGGCCTCAGGTCATCGACGTGATCCGAGAGGCCGTCCATGCTACCCAAAGCAAGTTGATATTCCAATCAAGGTTCTTTTTTGCAATGTCTAAAGCCAGGGCACTTATTACGAGCAGCATCAGTTGTAGAATCAAAAACGGGCCAAGTAATGCCCGCCTGTTGGGATGTTCTGAAAAGGTCCACCTCTTATTCCAAGTGAAGCTCCAGAGAATGCCCGCAGCATAGCTCAAGCTTTGAGAGGAGACCGCATCTCCGACTAATAATGTGTTGTAGAGAGCAAAAAACACTATGTAGCTAATGATTGTATTTGAGGCGCCAACAATGACGAACTTAACCAAGTGAGTGAAGCAAGCTTTGTTGGGCATCTTCTTTGACGCTTACTTCTTGTATGATGAACCTTGGTCGATTTTGGAGCGCAATGTGGATTCTCGCCATGTAAATACCGATGATGCCGAGCATAATGAACAACACTCCGAATAAAAATGAGGTAATTCCCACAGTAGAAGCCCACCCCGGCACAGTTTCACCAATTATGACTTTGTATACTATGTACATGATTTCTAGGAAGGCGAGTGCGCTAGTAACAGCGCCTAGCCATATCCCAAGCACTAGAGGTTTCGTGGAAAACGAAATAATTGACCCTTTGGCGAAGGCAATCATTTTAGACAAAGGATATTTGGACGCGCCGGCAAACCTTTTGCCCGCGGTATATGGGATAGTGATTGACGGAAAACCCATCCATTCGACGGCCCCACGTAAAAATAGATCCACGTCCCTGAGCTGAAGAAGTTGATCCAGAACGATTCTATCCAGCAGGCGAAAGTCTGATGTTCCGGGAGCCATCGGGACATCAGTCAGAAAAGAGAAGAGTGTGTAGAATAATGAAGAACTCTTCCTTTTAAAGAATGATGCTACTGCGGTATCATTGCGCAGAGTATTTACAACCAAATAACCTTTTTTATGCTTTTCTATGATTTCTTGTAAGAGCGATGGAGGGTGTTGTAAGTCTCCGTCCATTGAAACAACAGCCTGCCCTTTCGCTTTGTTCAGACCTGCAAGCAAGGCGTGTTGGTGTCCAAAGTTCCTCGCTAATCTTATGCCTTGTGCCCTGGGGGATGATTGCTTTATTTTCTCCCATGTCTGATCACTGCTGCCATCATCGACTAAGATGATCTCGTAACTTACATTTAATGGTTTAATATTGTTTTCTAGGGTGTGAAGTAACAAATCAACATTATCTTCTTCGTTAAACAGAGGAATAACAATCGATAAATATGTATTGTTTTGACGTATAGTTTTCATTAATTGTCTACTGCGAAGAACATGCAGGTCCTACCTCCACAGTTAGGATGCGCTTTTCTGATGCGCATCCCGAGTCGGCTTGTGCATGTCATGATATCCGGCTCGGTTGAAGCAGGCCATTCAGCTCAACGCCGCCTATGTTGTTTGCGATTATTAACCTTAGCTAGGCTTCCGAAAACGAGGTAGAACCCTAACCTAGACGCGAATTCGGCGACACTAAGAGAGTGGCGTGGAAGACCCTCACCCGGTATGGTCAACCAGCGATCTTCAACACGTATCAAGGGTACCTGTTCACCAGACTAGAATTCACCGCTTCTACAGGGCCACGGGATTCAGATCAGTATGAATGGAATCGGGGATCTGGCGCGCCGTTCTGCGACATCTGAAGCTTGTCCTTCGTCGGGCCAGCCATAACTGTGCCTAGGGTGAGGACGACGGCAATGTGGAGGGCATAATCATCACTCTGCTTCGGTTCATAGTGACCTCTTTGCTGTATGGCGTCATGACAACATTTGCTTCGCCAAAAAGGACGCCACGCCCCACTCTTGCGTCTCCGGCGGACAACGAGACTGTTTGCTCGTGGAGGGCTCAGACGGTTTTTGCTCGCAGCTCTTGATAACGCACGTGTGTTATAAGGAGAGAGGAGAAAATGTGACGCTATGGACACGCAGATCCGAGATCAGTTGGCTCGGCAACGGACCGAGTTGGCCAATGAACGGACGTTGTTGGCCTATATCAGAACTGCCTTGGGTTTCGTGATCGTCGGAGTACCGGCCCTGTGGTGGCTGGAGCATCCATATATCCAGGTGCTGGGCTGGCTGTCGTTGGCAGCCGGTGCGGTGTGTCTGGCGCTGGGTATAGGCCGATTTATGGCGGTCAGGAGCATGATCGCCCGAGAATTCGGCTCGCGGGATGGGAGCACGCCAACTGAACGGAGGGGCGCAGCTTAGCGCCCAGTAGAGGACTTCATAAGGGTATCCGCCTGAGGCGGGAGGAACCCTTGATAACCTCTATGGCGTTCGGCCAATTCCAAGACGGAGAATGGTTGTCCATCGACGGTTTCAGGCGCCGAAAAAATCTGCCGGAGGGATCCTCCGGGGGCGCCGACGATGGTGCCCGCGAACACCACGCCTTTTTGCTTCAGCCGAGCGACGGCTTCTTCGATGTTCTCGACCCGAACGGCGACATGGTGAAAGACTTTGTCACCGAATGTGTTCACCCAGCCGGGTATGATGCTGGTCTTGCCTCGTGCATCCGGATAGGCTTGGTCGACGAAGAGGGCGGGGTAACCGACCTTGCGGTACACCTTCGCGTACCAATCGTCATACTGCAGGGTTTCATCATAGACATAGCCCAGTTTGACGAATGGCTCAGCCCCGCGATCGATATCCAGCGTCCGGATGGTGACGTGGTCGATGACCGGAGAGAAGCCTACGCCGGTCTCGTCGAGCATCTCCTTCAGAATCCCCGCGGCGCGATTACGGGCGACATAGGTCGCCACCATCTTTTCCATGAGAATATCGAGCTCGTGAGCCTGATCCATCCCGCACCCCGTTCACGATCCAAACTTAATGCCTTGAGCCAAGGGCAACTCCGTTCCCCAATTGACGGTGTTCGTCTGGCGGCGCATATAGGCTTTCCACGAATCCGACCCTGCTTCGCGGCCTCCTCCCGTGTCCTTCTCCCCGCCGAACGCTCCGCCGATCTCGGCTCCCGATGTTCCAATATTGATGTTGGCAATCCCGCAATCGCTTCCGGCCGCCGACAGAAATCTTTCGCTGTGGCGCACGTCGTTCGAAAACATCGCCGATGACAGGCCCTGCGGGACACCGTTTTGCATCTGAATCGCCTCATCGATGGTCCGGAAGGTCATCACATAGAGAATAGGCGCGAAGGTCTCCCGCTGGACGACGGGCCATTCATTTTTCGCTCGGACGATCGTCGGTTCCACGAAAAAACCTGGCCGGTTCAGCACATGTCCGCCGCAGAGAATCTCGCCGCCTTCTTTCTTGATTTCATCGAGGGCCGCACGATAGCCCTCCACGGCCACGTGGTCGATGAGCGGCCCCATCAGAACGTCCTTTTCCAGCGGGTTCCCGATTTGCACCTGGGCATAGGCCTTGACAAGCCTCCCGACCAATTCTTCGTAGCGTGATTCGTGAACGATCAGACGTCTCGTCGTGGTGCATCGCTGGCCGGCAGTTCCGACAGCTCCGAACAAAACGGCGCGCACCGCAAGATTGATGTCCGCAGTCTCGTCGACGACGACGGCATTGTTGCCGCTGAGCTCCAGGAGAGTTCGGCCCAATCGCTGTCCCACTAAAGAGGCGACCCTTCGACCGACCGGCACCGATCCGGTAAACGAGATGAGCGGCAAACGCTCATCCTGCACCATTTGCTCGGCAAGAGCGGGCTGATCGGCGATAAACAGTGAAAAAATGCCCGAATAACCCTGTTGCTGCATGACACGATTACAGACGTGTTGCACCGCGACGGCGCAGAGGGGCGCCTTCGGTGACGGTTTCCAGATTACCGTGTCGCCGGCGATGGCGGCCACAAACGCATTCCAGGCCCACACGGCCACCGGAAAATTGAATGCGGTGATGACACCGACCGGTCCCAAGGGGTGCCATTGTTCGCTCATCCGGTGGGCCGCCCGCTCGGACTGCATCGTGACGCCGTAGAGCATCCGGGATTGACCCACGGCGAAGTCCGCCATGTCGATCATCTCTTGCACTTCACCGTCGCCTTCGGCCTTGATCTTGCCGACTTCCAGTGAGACGAGCGTGCCCAATTGGTCTTTCTTTTCACGGAGAGCTTGGCCGATCATGCGGACCATCTCACCACGTTTCGGCGCCGGGACCATCCGCCAGGCACGGAACGATTCAACCGATTCTTTCACGATCCGCTGATAATCGTCGGGGGAGCAGGGATACACTCCGGCAATTTGCTCCCCGGTTGAAGGATTGATCGATGAGATGAGGGAGCCGTCATTACGACCGGACCACCAGCCATGGCCGGTACTCCCGCCGGAATTCACGGCTTGGATACCAAGATCTCTCAGCGCAGTGTGTATGGTGCTCATCGGAAGCAGGCTCCAAATTCATTGTCCAGAAAATTTTTCAACAATATGGATTCCTGAGTGACAAATCCATGGTACGCCGATGGATTTGTCAACACAAGATCCATGACGCAGCAGGCGCTGGATGCGGTGGTCATTTGGATTGCCGACCAGAGTTTTCCCTTGATACATTGCGGATAAATCTTTTTCACGTAGTTTTCTTCGAAGAATCCGTCCTTGTTCGTCCCGGTCACCGAAGCATAAATCAAGACGACGTCTTGAAGGGTTTGCGGGACGGCACGCTCAAGGATACGCTTCAGTGTCTCGCGGTCTTCATTCAGCTTGAGATCCTTCATGAGTAGTTGGATCTTTTCACAGTGGCCGGGATAACGGAGGGTCTTGTAGTTCATCGTCCGCACGCTCCCCGCATAACTGTCCGCCAAGGTGCCCAGCCCCCCCGACGTATTGAAGGCCTCGTAGAGGAGCCCGTCCAGCTCGATCGTTTCGTACCCTTCGAGCGGTTGCAGCGGGACTTTTTCACCTTGTTCAATCCCGTAGCACACATTGCCGTATTCATTGATCAATCCGTCGGTGGACCAGGTGAGCGAATATTTGAGCGCATTACTGGGGTGCACAGGCAGCGCACCCACGCGCATCTTGACCGTATCCAGCGTTTCAAAGTGGGTCATCAGTTCGTGCGCGACGATGCTGATGAATCCCGGCGCGAGACCACATTGCGGCATGAAGACATGCCTGGCGCCGGCACTCAACACCTTGATCTGGTTCGTCACTTCGACGTCTTCCGTCAGGTCGAAGTAATGCAGATGGTGGGTCAAGGCCAGCCCGGCGACGGTCGGATTGCAGAAATAAGGCAGGCTCGAGAGAACGGCATCGAATCGATGCGCCGAGAGATAGGTTGCCACAGCATCCGGATGCCGAACATCGAGTAGGCATGGCGTGACACGTTCCAGGCCGAGATCTTCAACAAGATGCTTCGGGGCATCGAGGGTCATGTCGCCAAGATGGACCTCGTACCGGCCGCGTTGATCGAGCAGGCAGGCGATCAACGATCCGATTTTCCCGGCACCGAGGACAAGCACACGATACATCATGACGCATTATACTCCTCGGGAGAATTCTGACCACTCGCTTCGAGAAATGGCGCGCTCAACAGCTCGACTCGGTCAGAGTTGCTCGGGAGAATCGACGATATACTGCAGACGGTCTGTTGATGTTGTGGAGATCTGACTGTACCGGCAGGGAGGGATATCGGCTTGCAGCCGCCGTAAGAGCGTCGTCATCTTCATCGTGGCAGGCACTTCGCAGATCCAGACGTGCATGCCGGATTCCAACTCGTCAAAATGGCGTTGCACGCGAAAACCGGGCTGCTCCATAAAGTAGGCGGAAAGAAACCCGTTCACGGCCGTCACGACCCAAGGATGCTCCTTCATATAACGGTAGCTGAGCCGAAGTTCGGTGATCGTGCCGTTTTCTTCCGTCTCCACCGGCGCACTCTATCAATTCGGCACGGAAGCTGCCACTACCTAGGCTTAGGAGGGTGCGGAGGGAGTTTCTGACTGGACTGAGATCCGCGGTCCCCGGTGAAAAAGCGCAGTGTCATCGTCCGCTCGTCCGCGGCGTCAGTCTTCTCCAGTGATAGGTCCCGCCATGTTCACGCGGAGGGATATTTTTCTGTTTGCCGACCCTGGTGTACCACCACACTCCGTCGGCCTGCGTGCCGTCTTCCGAGAGGAGCACTTCAAAGCCTCCCTCACGGTCATTTCCAGGTTGTTGCCACGTACCCTGCCAGAGGCGGTTTTCAACCTTGGTGGTGGTAAAGCGTCCGCCCTGCTGTGTATAGGGTCCGTTTCCGTTCTTATCCAACGTCGCCTTATACCGTTTATCATCCTCGACCTCGAGAATCTCCCATTCTCCTCTGAGATGGAGCGTGGCGGAAGTCTCCGGGCTGCTGACAAGACGTTGCCGGGACGCGGTGGACGGTACGGTAAGCGGCCCACCGAGTTGAGCGGAGCGGAACGACTCATGCCACGATAACAATTGCCAGTTTCCGTTGCGACGTTCGAGCACTCCGGTTTCCCGCATCGGCAAGACCGTCCGTTTCAGTCCGCTTCCCTCGGCAACATAGCGGATATAGTCGAGCTCCATCGCATACCAGGCCACATCTCCCTTCGTCCACACGTTGAGCTCATGGATCGGAATCTCCAGTTTCTGGGAATTGACGAATTCTTCCCGCATTCCCTCTTCAAGTTCCGTCCAGCCGACGTACTTACGGCCGGCCACCGCGTAACTGACGATGTCGGCATCGTGTGCCATCAGTCGTGAAAGAGTCGACAGATCTTTTTCGGCGTTGGCGCGCACCATCCGGCGGATGGCCGACTCCGGATCGGAAGGTTCCGACGCAATGACGATGGTCGGGATGCTGAGAAACAGTGTCAGGACACACCACACAAACAGTCTGCGGTAGATCATGGATGACTCCCTTCAATGAGAACCAGCACTCTCACGATACTGATACACGTCACAACCTGTTGAAAAAAATACGACCATGGAGAGTTCCAACCTCATACTCGGCCGCAGGCTGTTCAGAAAGGCCGTCCAGCAAGGCCGCAGCGAGGCGCACGGCGCGATGAAGAAAGAGCGCCACGTCTGTGCGCGCCGGCGAGACGGTGAGCCGGCAGTGTCCCGAGGCGTAATCTTTTTCACCCACCCACCCCGAGCAGCCTGTGCTGCTCTTGCCCGGTGGTACGTTGAGCCTCTGAGCGATGCGAGAACGCCGCTGGCGGATTTATCAACAGCCTGTTAACGTTCCCATCGATACCCGACAAGAAAAGGCATGACCGTCAACACACCGAGCGCACCGACGGGAATCGGCTCGACAGCGGCGTCTTGACCGGCCAGATACCCTTCAACCGAAAGGCTCTGAAGAGCTTGTATGACCGTCCATTCCGAGATCAGCATGAGGCCGAGGGCCACAAGGCCGACGCCGAGTCGAATGCCGGGCAGGGGAGGCAAGGTGAACCGGTCCACCACCCACCGCGATCCGATTATTGTGGCGAGAAGCACATTCGGGATCTCCAGTATCTCGGCAAGCCGTTCACTGACATGCAGGGCCACCAGTTGTAATCGAATGACCTCCAGTACAAACTCCGCTCCAACCGCGATCAGGAAGTAGACGGTGCCGGCCTTCAATACCTGCGCCAGACCATGCAGTCTTTCACCACCGGGCGTGTTATCCGGTACGGACGTCACGGAATATGTCGCGTCGCCGATTGAGAGCCATCGACCACGGTTCCTGTTTATGTGGAAGTGAGTCAATCGTGGTCGTTTTACAGTAGGTCAGTCTAGCGGAAAATCATGAACACATCCACGGCCCGAAAATTCTCCCTCTTGACCCGCTATTCCTCCAAGGCGTAGGCTGTTTTCAGTACTTCGCTGCCGCCTCATCCTGGAGGTGGTCATCATGGTCCTCCGTGGAGCACAGTTGCAACGGTTCGGGCCTGCCGGGTGTATCCTCCTCACTAGACGGGCGCTCTCTCGTATAGTGCCACATCCCTCGATGGGACAGTTCGATGCGGTCTCCCTGCAGCAAACAAAGCGGGATGACGCACGGACCGCTGGCGATTCAAAGCGGAGAGCGGTCCTGGGAATCTACAAAGGATCGCGCTGCATGGCGCGAGCAGGTGACTTATGTCGTGGACATATTGGGGAATCATCATCGGCCTCGCAGCCTTGGTGGTGATGCTGATTGCGTGCATGCGCATGCTTTCTTCCAATGGCAACGAGGACCGTCAAGAATCGAAGCATGATGCCGGTGGATCGAGTGAAGTCAATCCAGAACCGCCGAGCATCAGGCGAGCGGCGTGACGAGTGGTCTCGGCTCGATGCTGGTTGAGCACAGGCCCGGGTGTCGGGTCATGGTACGTGTTCGAAACGATTGGTGCGCCCATGATCAATCGGGGAGTCGATCGTAACCTTAACGAAGGAGGCTGCTATGGGGCCGACGAAGGCGATCGTGAAAGACCATGCTCTCTATGAGGCCTTGGGGGGCAAATTGATCAAGGACGGTTTCTCAAACCGACAGGATTTGGAAACATACGTGAATCACCACTATCTCGTCCTGCCGGTGGTCGATAAACAAGGGCGGCCATGGATCCTCGACGGAAAGCCGGTCTATTGTCTTCGTGGAACCAGATACGAAACGGTGAACGATGAACCGGTCCATCTGGCCCGTTGTCCGGATTGCGGAGGCATGGGGATTCGGACAGATGAGTTCGTCGTCGAATCGGATTGCATCCACTGCACGGCGTGCGGGCATGAATTCGATGCGAGATTGGAAATGATGGAGACCTAGAAGGCATGCGGACATTGTCGGACGCTGCCTGTGGAGCCTCGCGGACGGTCCTTTTTGTTCATGCTCTCGGCAATCAGTACAAGATGGAGGGAAGAAATGAACCGGCAGGCTTTTGGTACAGTCCGAGGCTCATGAGCGTCATGGGTTGGACGATCCGCAGGCCCTGATCCAAGCACCACCGCAACAATTCCGTGTTCCGCGTTGGCAGCAAGAATCCTGGCCCGGGAAAGGCCGGTGCGGCTCCGATCAGAGCCTTGATCTCTTGGTTTGTCCGACCGACCGTATGTCCAAAGAAACCGATGGTGGTGGCATAGCCGGTCATCCGACCGCTGTGCTCCACGACGGTTGCCGTCCCATCCGTAACGGCATGGGCGAGCTCGCTGTGGCGATCATGTCCATGTACCTCGCGGCACAATGCATCGCACCGTGGAAGATCGTCCAAGATCGCCTTGCGCACATGATAACCGGGCAGTTCTAAGGTAAGTGGCCGGCCCTGTAAGGTTGACAGCGGTTCTCGTGCCTGAAACCCGAGTTTAGAATACATGGAAAGGGAGCGGTTATGGTACGCGGCCTGGACCAGCCGTACACCGACTTGGCGGCGGGCATCGGCACGGGCCAGCGCAGTTTCCATCAACCGGCGTCCAAGACCGGCGTTCTGAACGGCTGAAACGACGGTAATCGGTCCCACGCCTGCAATCGTATCGCCTTCCCAGAGAAAGTTGCTGCCGACGACGCGGCCATCGAGCTCGGCGATAACTGAATATACATCGGAACGCGCCAATATTTCGGAGAGCAGCGCTGCAGCCATATCGGCAGAGGGAAAATCCGGTGGAAAGTTATGCTGCTCGGCAATCGCCTTGAACGCCTCATAGCAAATCCTTCCGCAATCCGGGGCGTCAGCAGGAGTGCCGGGTCTGAATATCACGTGCATGAGTCAATATCTGAACTCGCGCTTCGTAATCGCGGCGCCTTGCTCACCGCACTCAATCAATTTTACGTTGAGAGCGTTTTGTCTGACTACGAAAGCGCGCCGGAGGAACTGCAAACTCCCGCTTGAAGGCGCGATTGAAAGAAGGCTCTGACTCGTAGCCGACCTCGCCGGCCACTTCGGCCACGCTCTTGGAAGTGGACGCCAACATTTGAGCGGCGAGCTGCAGCCGCCAGCGCGTGAGATATCCGATGGGTGTTTCGGAAAGATAATGCCGAAATCGCTCGGCGAGCAAGGAGCGGGATAGGCCGACCTCGTTGGCGAGTATGGCAATGGTCCAAGGGTAAGCCGGCTGTCGATGCAAGAGTGCCAAGGCCTTGCCTACGTCCGGATCGCGCACCCCCGCGAGCCAGCCCGTCTGTGTCGGCGGCAGTTGGGCGATGTAACGACGCAACGTTTCCACGAACAATACTTCGGATAGTTTTGCGATGACCGCGGCCCCGCCCGGGCCTGAGGCTTCCGCATGGTCAACCGAATAGCGGAAGGTATCTTCAAGCCACTGTCCCGACGGGCTGTCCCTAATATGGATCTTGACGATCGGCGGCAACCCGGCCAGGAAGACTTGGCCAAGTTGCGGGTCGCAGGTCAAATACCCGCAGACCAGCTTCGTGGTGTCTCCTCCTCCGCCACATTGGTTCAGCATACGGCCTTCCGCAAAGATCTGCTGCAGGTACGGCGCGCTGTCGATGGGCGTGACGGGAGGGCCGTTGCCCATGAGGTGTGCATTCCCGTGTGGAAGGATGACGATATCGCCGGCTTCCAGGGGCACGGCGCGGCCGTCTTCTTCGACGCGAACATAGCCTTTTCCCTCGGTGACCAGGTGGAAGATGAAGACATGTTTGGGACGGGACGGCAAATAGGACGCCATGGTGTGTGAGTCGGGCTCACGTGTGCACCATGGAGACGAAAAGACACCGTTGAAGAAGACCGCGCCGTCCAATTTTACGGCTTTCAGAACTTCAGACAGCACATCCATGTGATGAGCTTCCGCAACGAGGCCTCTCTGCTAAACCGGCTGGACGCTCGGATAAATGACCTGCAGCTTAGCACTTCTTCTGATAAAAGAGCCAGACGCGCTGATAAGACGCCGAAAGGCATCTCCCGTATAGTGCAACCAGAAAGTGGGTGGCGCAAAGACGGCGCCGTAGATCAACAGCACTAAGAGGAGGTCATCATGACGAATGCAACGATCGGAGAAATGGACAGTCTCAAGGCTCAACTCAAATCGATCTGGACGGCGGGAGACTATGATCGCTTCTCGCGATTCATGGAAGGCGGCGCACGAGAATTTTACGAGCGGCTCGATATTGTGCCGGGCTGCAAGCTGCTGGACGTGGCTTGTGGGTCGGGTCAACTGGCGCTGATGGCGGCAAAGGACGGCATTGAGGTGACCGGGGTGGATATTGCGGGTAACTTGGTGGAGCGGGCACGGGCCCGTGCGCAAGCGGAGAGGCTGAGGGTTCGTTTCGAGGAAGCCGACGCCGAGGCGCTACCGTTCGACGACGCGAGCTTCGACGTGGTGGTCAGTCTGATCGGCGCGATGTTCGCGCCGCGGCCTCAGTTGGTTGCCCATGAATTGCTTCGGGTGTGCGTGCCCGGAGGCACCATCGCCATGGCCAATTGGACACCGCAGGGATTCATCGGGCAGATGTTCAAGACAGTTTCCAAGTTCATTGCACCGTCCGGCATGCCGTCACCGGTGTTGTGGGGTGACGACGCCACCGTCCGCGAGAGACTTGGCCATGGACTCTCGGAACTGAGTCTCACGAGGCGGCAGTACGTATTCGACTATCCCTTTCCACCGGCGGAGGTCGTGGAATTCTTTCGTCTGTATTACGGGCCGACGAACAAGGCATTTGCGTCGCTTGACGCCGAGGGGCAAGCCCAATTGCGGCAAGAGCTCGAAACACTCTGGGCGGTACACAACCGAGCGGGAGCGGACTGCACCACCGTATTTGCGGAGTATCTGGAAGTCGTCGGTGTTCGCGTGTAACTGCGAGTGCCGGAAAAGAGCAGGAAGTCAAAAAGAGCCAACTACCCACTATGTTAAACATGCGTTGAAAAAAGAAAGGAAATGCCATCATGCACGACATCGAAATGTTAGCCGTCTGGTTTGCATTAGTCATTGCGGGGATGATTCTGACGATACTGATGCCTCGGATTGTCTCCGAGTCGCGCGGCAGGGAAGTCAATCAAGACGCGTGCGAGCGCATTCCCGCACATCAAGGGTTGCACGAGCGGGCGGGTACGATGATTCTCATCGGAAAAGAGGCATGACTCGCACCATCATCTCTATCACGACATCTACAGGGAGGCTGCTATGAAACAGGCACGATTGCTCTCATTGACTCTGGGAGTGATGCTCACAGGTATGGCGTCGGCATCGGCGGAAATGCTCGCCCTCATCAACTATGAAAGCAAGGCCAACCAGCCGGTGAGGCGGGAAGGGATCGCCATCATGGATATCGATCCACAGTCTGCCGACTTCGGCAAGATCTTGATGGAGATTCCGCTTCCGTCCGATCTCGTGGCCCACCACATTTTCTTCAACCGAGACCGCAGCAAAGCCTATGTCACGGCCTTAGGGAAAAGCGTTCTCCATGTGATGGACCTCACGAAGTTTCCCTACCGGCTCCGTGCCATTGATGTGCCGGACTGCCAAGTCGGTGAGGATCTCGTCGTGTCGGAAGATAATAAGACGTGGTATCTCACCTGCATGGGTTCGAACAATGTGATCATGGGGGATGCGCGCATCGATAAACCGATGAAGACGGTCAGCACTGCAGATCCCGAGGTGGCGACGATTCTGTATCCCCATGGGATTGCCATCCATAACGGTATCGATCGCCTCCTCGTCACCAGCACCGTCAAGCCGGACATGTCGGATGCCGGAGACTCCGTCACGGTGCTGGAAGCCAGTACCGGCAAGGTGCTGTCGACACATAAAATCGGATCGAAGCCGGCTCCGGCCAAATCGGCACCGGTGGAAATCATGTTCAGCCCCCATGCCGATCCGCCGGTCGTGCACATTACCAATATGATGGAAGGCACGCTGTGGGCCGGGATATGGGATCCCAAGAGCAAGGCTTTTTCATTCCATCAGATCGATGACTTCGGTCCCCGGCAACAGGGCATGCCCTTGGAGATGCTTTATAACGCCAAGGGCGACCGCCTGTACGTCACCACGGCCAAACCGGGGTTCGTGAATCTGTACGACAACAGCGATCCGCAGCACCCCAAGTTTCTCAAAACGATCGCGGCTGCGGCCGGGGCTCATCATAGCGTGCTGTCGCCCGACGAGCGGTATCTGTTCGTCCAGAACAGCTTATTGAACTTAGAGGGTCTAAGTGATGGGTCCATTACAGTGATCGACTTGAAACAGGACAAGATTCTCAGGAGCATCGAGACGCTGAAGGCACAGGGATTCAACCCCAATTGCATCATGCTGCTGCCGAATCATTTTCAGCCAGGCGGTTTGCGGGCAAACCTGATCCCCGAGTGAACGTACGATAGGAGCATCGACGGTCGAGCTGCCTGAGACAATCTCGACTCGTCCTGAATCATGCTGCGGGTTTCGTTTGAGCAGGTTGGCGCGTCGGGCGGAAGGTGTGAAGGGTCGCTCCGGTTCACGGCTCGACGCCGGTTCGTTCGGCACGCCGCTTATCTTGGCACGAAAAAAGTCATGGCCCCACCACGCATCGGGAAGTGATCTCGTTGTTGTCTCCCGGCGGGATGGGATAGAGGAGTGATGCTTATTTGGATGCAGCCGACTGCCTGATGGTAAAGATCCCCACACCCCGCGTAATAATGATTTGCCCCATTCGGCTCAAACGAGATACTTCGGAAAAGAGTTCATTCCACGTAAACTGCGGCAAGCCCGTCACTAAGGTCTCGAACTCACATTCGGAGGATCCTTGGAGCGATTCGAGAATCCGGCTGGTAATTGGCCTCTGCTGTCCCATCACGACTCCTCCCTATAAGACTTGATCACCACCTGACTCAGACTGTCTCGATGACTGTGCTGAGGACTCTGCGCGTTGGAGCGGCGTAGCCTGATCGATCGGTCGCCCGAAGAAGACTGGGAAGCGCGAAAGACGAGCCAGACGGCGTAGCTGAAACGTGTCGTTACATGCTATGCGCGAAGGGGCGACGGGGTCAAGACGTCCTGCTCATGAGTTCCGGGTTCGCCGTCTAGAAAGTTGAAGAACCTATATGAAACAGGTCTCGTCACGCGTTCGGAGCTCGCCTGAACACGCTTTCCAATCCTTCCAGTAAACAAATATCATGTGTCGATGCGAATAGGCATGCACGATTTCATCTGGGAACTTGTTGGCATTTCCCATCAGCCGGCGATTGGGTCAATGATCCGCCGGTGTTAGATTTTGCCTCGCGGTTCAATTCTCGATGTTGGCCAAGTGATTGAAATCGTGAAGAAGGGGATGGAAACGCAGCGCTGTCCAACCGAGGGACATTATAAAGCTCGCTATGTCGGTAAGAAGCGCCTATGGTCGAGGTAAGGCAATAAAACGAAGAAAGGAGCCACCATGGATGGAAACCTCTTAACATTAGCAGTCGCGTTGCTTGGGCTTGTGGGAGCCGGTATATGGGTCTACAAGAAAGGAATGTGACTGCGTGCTGTAGATCGCTAGAGTCCCGCCTCGGGAGCGCATCTCGTAAAGCGTTGCAATGAACAGGAGATGCGCTCTCTGAACTCCATCTCCTCGTCTTTCTTGAGCGTGCCATGGGCCGCGAATCGTCAATGCCAGGCCCCTGCTGCCACAGCACATCCAAACTGACCAAAATTGCTCCATGTTCTATCAATTCTCACGTTGAGACCGCCAACGTGAACCGGATATGGTAGGAGAACCAATCAAGGAGTTCTTCACATGCCATTGACGACCTACAATAACGTCTCGATTCCCTCTTTCATGTACGGCACCGCGTGGAAGAAAGAGGCCACGACGGGTTTGGTGCTGCAAGCCATTGAAGCGGGGTTCACGGCGATCGATACAGCGAATCAACTCGTCCATTACGATGAAGCGAGAGTGGGGGAGGCCTTGGTACAGTCAGCGAAGCAGGGCATCGGCCGCGACAAGCTGTTTCTACAAACGAAGTTCACCCCCATCAACGGCCAGGACCATCGTCTTCCCTACGATCCAACAGTGAGCATCACGAAGCAGGTGCAACAATCTTTTGAGAGTTCGTTGCAGCACCTGCACACTGACCATCTCGATTCGTACGTCTTGCATGGGCCCTATTCGAGGCGCGGCTTGGGAGTCGAGGATTGGGAGGTGTGGGCCGCGATCGAATCCCTCTACGATGCCGGCAAGACGAAGATGATCGGGGTCAGCAACGTCACGGCCGATCAGCTGACCTTGCTCTGCACGAGAGCCAAGCACAAGCCGATGGTGGTGCAGAACCGCTGCTATGCGGCCTTCGGGTGGGATAAAGAGGTACGAGAGATTTGCCGTGCAAACCAGATCATTTACCAGGGGTTTTCACTCCTGACTGCCAATCGAGAGATCTTCGTCGAACCGACCATCCGTACCATGGCGGCCAAGTATCAGACCGGCCTAGCCCAGATCGTGTTTCGCTTTTCACAACAAATCGGCATACTGCCCTTGACCGGCACGACCAACCCTCAGCACATGAGAGAAGACCTTGAATGCGATAGGTTCACGCTTTCGCCTGATGAACTGGCCGTGATCGAGACCATCGGACAATAACGTACGCATGAAGGTCCAGATCAAGCGCGTCTATGAACCGGCAACCAATGCGGATGGCTACCGTGTCCTGGTTGACCGCCTTTGGCCACGCGGTTTGTCGAAGAAAGATACGCATATCGATCTCTGGCTCCGTGAAGTCGGCCCTTCGACGGCACTCCGCAAATGGTTCAACCACGATCCCGCCCGATGGACAGAATTCCAGCGCCGCTACCATGCCGAACTGAAGAAGAAAACCGGGTTAGTGGCGGAGCTAAAGATTAGGCCCAAGAAGGGAACCGTGACGCTGCTCTACTCCGCCAAGGATGAACAGCACAACCAGGCCGTCGCGCTTCGAAGCTTTCTGCTGAAACAGTCTGCCGCGCGCAGGCCAATCAAGAGAGTGACAAAACCAGCACCAATTGCTACACGCAGGAAAAGCTGAAAGCTGGGCTATCATGAAACCCGTCGTTCAATTGGAACCGACTGGTTGCGGAATTGCCGCCATTGCAACAATGGCCGGCGTGTCTTACCGCCAAGCCCAACAGACCGCGAATCGGCTCGGCATCTTTGCAACGGACCGTCGGTTGTGGTCTGAGACGGCCCACGTCCGCCGCCTCTTGCAAGAGTATCGATTGGAAATGGTATCAGCAGAGAAACCCTTTCGTTCATGGAGCAGTCTTCCAGATCTGGCGCTGCTTGCGATCAAGTGGCATCTGGAACAAGGAAAACCATGCTGGCATTGGGTTGTGTTCGTGCGCGATCGAGCGGGAGAACGAGTTCTCGATTCAAAACAATCGCTCACACGTCATGTGAGGAGGGATTTCGGAAGGATGAAACCGAAGTGGTATATGGCGGTGGCACAGAAGCGATAAAATACAGACACCGTCTTTAACTATCTCAACCAGCTTCCCACACGGTGAATGCAGGGTCATCTACTGCAGCAATGACGCTGTTTTACTCTGTTATTGATTGGGCCAAAGGGATCGAGGATAAACCTTTACAAAACTGCTCTTCAGCTCGTCAGAACACTGCGCTATAACAGCTTCCTGCTTTCCCGGTTCTAGATAGGCAGCATCTTTAACTTTTTTCATCATATCGTGATAAACGTCTTTCTTTATGCGATTTGCCAATTGGATTCCTAGTAGACTTGGAAAGATGCTCCTGTAAGCGGCTCGGACTTGCGATGTCTTAGGCGACATCGCGATAAAGTTTAAAAGAAATTCTGGTCGCATTATATATCTTGCACCATGCTTTTCGACAAGATTCCTGGTGCACTTCAAGATTGTTGTTTCTCCCGTTAGCCACCATGAACGATATCCAAATACAGTCTGACTAGCCATTTCTCCACTCTTCTTTCTTCTTCCATAGACAGCGACGGCCATTAGAGCGTCGTTCAAAGCCAGTTCACTCATGGTCTTTTCCGGTGAAAGACACGCAGCAATATGATCGACTTCCCTCTTGTCTGCTTCATCGCAAATTGCAGCCTCAACATCATTGCGAGTCTCAAAACTTAATCCAAAGTTAGACAGGAGATACCTTCTTAACTCCTCCTTTCCTTCAGCCGAATCCAATTTGGATGGATTGCAAAACTGGTTAAGATATGCAGACCATGAAGTTGGAACAGCAACCTTTTCCGGAGGATCGAATCGGCTATAAAAATATGCTCGTATGAGAATCTTTGGGCAGTTTCGTGCCAGCTGGTAGGTCATACGTTTTTCTTGAACTGCGAAGTAGTTTCGAAACTCTAAGTCAGTAGTCCTGAGATGATTTTGGACCTCTTCTAAGACGAGTTCAGTAAGTACTAGTTTGGTTCCAGCTGCTGTTAGCATTTTTAATAATGTCCGGACACGCTGATCTTCTGGTCGTACATATCTTTCGCTCAGTGCCCGGACAATCAGGTCTGAACCGACGTATAAGAAAAAGTCACTCGCCATTTCTTCAAAATACTGAACGATTCTAGGCTCTGCCCTTAGGCTGAATAAAAGTGCATATGTGTGAGCGAGTTTGCCTAGGAACAACCGCTCGTCAGGGGTGCTCTTATAAAAAGTAGTTCGAAGTGCCTCAAGGATAGCAGCTTTGTAGCATTCAAATTTGTCTGGCTTCACATTGGCTTCAAGAATCGCGAGATCAATATGATCAGCAATAGTTGGATAATCATTGCCGGTCTGCTTATCTTCTAAGAAAGAGGAGAACTCTATTCCTTCTCGCTCAAAAGTCAGCTGCAAGGTCCTGAGCGCCAGACCAGCAACAAATGGTCCTTCATTGAGATCAATGGTACCTGCGGCTGCAGAAGCAACCCTACTTTCCAGGACAGCGAGAACCCGAATCCTGAGTGCTTCATCAGCTGCGTTATCGGCCTCCACTTGCTTTCGGGTTTCATAAGGCAGGCAATAAAGATCATCCTTCTGATGGTGTCGAATTTCTCTCCCGGAGGGGTTCCCCTTGCGTGAAAGCGCATCGAGCCTGACGTTCAAGTGGTCTTCAATGAGAGAGCCGGCGAACGGTAGAGTCTGCTTTATCGCGGTGGCTATTTCCCCACGTGACCTGAACCTCTTTTCTTCTGGATCTGTACCTTCGAGCGCCCAAAGAATAAGACTATCAACAACAGCGTCCATTAGTGCGTGATCGCCAGACCGTCTCTCAACCTCTTGGCGAAGGAACACATAGACTGCCGGAGAATGTACATGACGGGATGGTCCGATAACTTGAGCGGACCCGATATGCTTGAGAATCTCAAGGTATTGTCCCAAATACTGCCGGAACGAATTCCGGGTCTCATGCATATCATTTACATGAGATGTTATGTAGACTCGGTCGCGTATTCGAATGGTAATTCCGGTTTCCTGAGAAAGTTGTCTTTCTTCGCTATCAACTCTCTGTATTCGACGTGAGGTTACGTAGATTAGTGCTGTGGGTTTTCGGCCGCTCTTTTTAAGCGCCTTAATCGTGTTCTTGATCTTTGTTTTGTGATCAGCTTGAACCGAGGCCTGATAAAAAACGCCAGGCTCTGATTCAGCCCATGTTCCTATTAATGACTGAAATGCATCTCCTCCTCCGTCGTGCATGCCGCCCAGCGGCACAAAACTTATGCCGGCAAGATGAGGATAGAACGCATGGACAAATCTCTCAAAGCTTGAGCCCTCAACCCTTTCTAAAGCAATTTCAATCAGGTCAGGGTGAATTGAGTCGTCTGGCATGGCATTCTCCGGCCGTATTGTTTTATGGGGGTATGAGTATACACATTAGCTGTGTAATGAGAAATGGTTCTCGAGGACAGAAATAGGAAAGAAACGATGTCGGGAACGACTGCGGGCTAATTCCCATCATTTCAAACTTCACACTTCGCACGTGCCAAACATCCACGTCTTATGACTTTAATTGGTCCCATTGTTGTTGGGGCCAATAGAAAGTTGTGCGATGCCTATCAAGAAGAAGTCAAAGACTCCGTGTTCCTGGGCAGTGGACGAATCGCACATGATCCACTATCACGATCGAGAATGGTGAAAGCCGGTGCATGATGATCGCTGGCTCTTTGAAGTGTTGCTGCTCTTAGGGGCGCAAGCCGGCCTCACGTGGGATACAATCCTTCGACGTCGCGAAGGCTATCGAAAGGCCTTTGCCGGCTTTGACCCTGCCAAGGTGGTCAAGTTTACTGCCAATTGAAAGAAGCGGCTTCTGAGTGATCCCGGCATCATCCGCAATCGGCTGAAGATCGACGCGGCAGTCACGAATGCGCAGGCCTTTCTGGCTATTCAGAAAGAATTCGGGTCATTCGATCGGTATGTCTGCAATTTGTCGGCGGGAAACCAAAACTGAATCGCCGGCGAACGATGGCCGACGTCCCGGCAACGAGCCCGGAGAGCGATGCGCTTTCAAAGGATCTGAAGAAACGTGGGTTCCGTTTCGTGGGGAGCACGATCATCTATGCCTTCATGCAGACAGTGGGTATGGTAGACGACCAGACGAACGGTTGTTTTGCCAAGACACGGTGCCAGTCAGATAGGTACGTGTACGGGAGTTGCCCTCTTACCTGTTCATTCTTGCGTCCTTTTGAAACCTCCTCCGTCTATGGAGATGAATGCGGAATGAGCCGCAGTTCTCTAACGAAGGAGGTGTTCCCATGCGTCCCCATATTTCGCTCGATGTGCGTGATGTGGCCAAGTCGGTCGCGTTTTACGAAAAGGTATTCGGCGTGAAGCCGCAGAAACGGGTGGCGGACTATGCCAAGTTTGACTTGAAGACACCGGCGCTGAACTTTTCGCTGGTGTCCTCAACCGGCGAAGTAAGTGCCGTGGATCACTTGGGCATCGAGGTCGAGACGATCGAGGAGATCGCCGAGTGGAAGGCCCGGTTGCAACGTCAAGGGATACTTGAGCGAGCCGAGGATAATATTGCCTGTTGCTTTGCTCGACAAGACAAGCTTTGGTTTACGGATCCGGACGGCAATGCCTGGGAGATCTTTACCGTCCACGAGCAATTGGAGATCGCAGGCCAACTGAGTCAAACAGGCTGCTGCGTGCCGAAGAAGGCGGACGCTCATGAGCCAGCCACTTGCGGCGCCTGAGCTGCAGCGATACCGTATGGATGTCTTAGGCGAGAGGCCATCATGGCGAAGACGACGGAAGAACTTTGGCAACTCGTGCATGATGGCCTCCGTGCGTTCATCGCCAAGCGGGTGAACGATCACGGGCATGTCGACGATATTCTCCAAGACGTGTTTTTGCGCGTCCATCGGCAGATGGACTCGGTCAACGATCCGCGCCGGGTCGTCTCATGGATCTATCAAATCACTCGGAATGCGATCATCGATCATTATCGGAAACCAGGAAGACAGCGGGAAGTCCCAGCCGGATTGAGTGCTGAACTTGAAGTATTGAATGAAGTATCAGAAACGTTCGCTGATACGGCGGAGCATCGTACAGAACTCGCCGGGTGTCTTCGCCCGATGATCGAACAATTATCAAAGGACTATCGGGACGCGATCACGCTCGTCGAACTCCAGGGACTGACGCAACGAGCCGCGGCCAGTCAGATGGGCATCTCCCTGTCCGGTATGAAATCCCGAGTGCAACGGGGACGCAAGCAGCTCAAGCAGATGCTCGATGACTGCTGCCTGATTGAGCTCGACCGCCGGGGAGGCGTGGTCAATTATCGTACTCGTGCATCGGGTTGTGATTCCTGCGCTTCCGGCAAGGACACCCCGGAAACGAATTATGAATAGCCGGGCGATGGGCAGCCTCTGCTGAGAGGCCCCCCATCGGCTGAGCAGGATCTAGTTAAGAGGGTGGACGACACCGGCGAAGTTCAGCAAGTCGGTGATCTTGAAATCCCCGGGTTTCGCGGACGGTAAGGTGGGCGTCCAGTTCTTGTCGACCACTAGATACGAGTCTTTATCGGCTTTCAGCAGGCCGATGAATACCTCGTCGACGATCCGACCTCCGACCGGCCCCAACCGATACCCATTCTCGAGCACTTCGGCCTCCTTCAAAATGTAGTACCAGAGCGGCGTATTCCATGACCCGCGCGATCGCTTGCCCGGATGGAATACCAAAGTTCACGTGACGCATGAGGTTACGAGATGCCAGCGACTGGACCCCGTCGTCCGGCATTCCGGGTGCCGGTCCTCGTGATCCCAGGAGATGCATGAGCGGACTCGACAGTTTTGTGTCGATCCGCTTGTTGGGCCTGAAGTTTTCGTCGAACTTGAAGAACGTTTGCCAGTCGACGAATCGTCGCGGGGCCCGTTTGCCGCCGCGCATGTCGTTGGGATCGGGATCATTCGGATCGGCAGAATCATCGAAAATAAACGCAAAGAACTCGCTGCCTGGAGCCGGTCCGAAGTTCAGCCGATAGCTGGGACGAACTTGCGAATGACCGAATCGATACGCGGCCACGGCGAACTCCACGGGGATGGAAGGTTTTCGTTTTGAGTTGTTGGGTATCAAATCTTGAGTTTCGTCGTAGACCTTGTAGTAACGCAGTCCGTTTTGCATGATGTCATCGACCCGCTCCTGTCCGATCTGCACGGGCAGAAATTCGTGAACAACGATCCATTGATAGTGCCAGGTGACTTGACGGCGCGCCTCGTTGAAAATCTCTTGCGCCGAACGAGTCGCTTGTGTCGGATCGGCGCGCAACCGATCGACGACGGCGTTGTGAAACTTCAGCATCGCCAGGTGAAATTGACTGATAATAAGATTTTCATCGTTTCGGCCGTCTGCAATGATTGCCTTGTTGTTCGGATCGCGCGGAAGATCGTATCGCACTGCGCCTTTCCGCGACACCCGCTCCGAACCGGGAATGGCTTCGATGCGAAATTTGATGTCCCCTGAGCTCTTGTCGTACAGTTCAGCGGATCCGTTTGGGCCGTCACCATACAGACTGTCCAGGTCAAACAACGCGGTGCGAAAATTCGTCGTCCGCTGGGGAGCGGTCTGCTTGAGCAGGGGGGCTTTCAACGCCAGCGTGAGGTCGTGATCCAAGAACTGACCGAAGAACGTGACTCCGGCAGTCGATTGTGGATTGTCGGGATTCTGCGGACTAAAGACATCGGGATTCATAATCGACTGGATCGGATCAGTCAAATTGTCCGCCGCATCAAGAGGGCCTCCCTTGACACCGAGTTTCTTAGTCTGCTCCCGCGCTTCATCGGTCGAGGGGGCATAGGCCGGCAAGCCGGGAAACATGCGGCTGTAGACATCGTCCGGAGACCGTGGTTTGGCAGGTGTCGTCACTTGCAGGTTGTCTCGTTCCGACAGATCCTCTGCTGCCAGCGCCTGTTCGGCATGGCCGGATAACAGCCCGGCAAGCCCAAATGCAATAAAACATGTCGCTTGAACACGCATGAAAAACCTCCTGTAGCAAGTCATGTTGTGAGTTATGGGCGAGGCAAAATGCGCCGATTATCAGATGTGTAGATTCCTTCGAGACGGCCATCGCTATCGTAGTGTCTTTCGTCTCAGCAAGAGTCGGACCCAACGCACAACGTGAGAATTTCGCCAAAACCCGGTACGAGGGCATTTCGTGCGCTTTCACGAGTGTATTTCTGTAGCCCTGTGCCAACGCATGAATATTCTTACGCAGGAAAACTGATTTTTTGTGAATACAGGCACACGGTGCGAAGAACACAGACCTCCTCGGAGTAGCAGGCATTCGATGGGATTGGTGGTCGTTATCGGAGGTGGCCCGGCCGGGCTTATGGCTGCTGAAACGGCAGTGGCGACCGGTGCCAACGTCGAGGTCTATGACGCCATGCCGTCAATGGGCCGAAAGTTTCTCCTGGCAGGAAAAGGCGGATTGAATCTCTCTCATTCGGAGCCGATGGAGTTGTTCCTCTCGCGCTATGGCATTCGTCGGACGCATATCGAACCGGCGATCAGGTCGTTTCCCGCCGCGGCTCTGCGGCAGTGGGCTCGTGAGCTGGGTATAGAAACGTTCGTCGGCACGTCCGGACGAATCTTTCCGACTGATCTCAAAGCTGCGCCGCTCTTGCGTGCATGGTTGCACCGGCTGCGGAAATCGGGCGTACAGTTCCATACCAGACATCGATGGCGCGGCTGGGATGAAAGAGGGAATCTTCTCTTCTCCACTCCACAAGGGCCCAAGAACATTCTTACCGACGCTGTGGTGTTGGCCTTGGGCGGTGGGAGCTGGCCTCATCTCGGTTCCAATGCTGCCTGGCTGCCGATTCTGGCTGAACGACAGGTGGCGATCGAACCGCTGAAGCCGGCTAACTGCGGGTTTGACGTGCCCTGGGGCGACCACTTCCGCACGAAATTCGCCGGCCAGCCAGTGAAGACGGTTTGCATCACGGTCAACACCGTCGACAACGCCGCGATGCAACGAACGGGGGAGTTCATCATTACGGCGAATGGCGTGGAAGGTGGGATTATCTATATGGTCGCCGCCGCTATCCGAGATGTCATTTCCGCAAAAGGAGCGGCAACCGTATGGCTAGATCTCGTCCCTGATCGAACCCTGCAGCGTCTCACAGCGGATCTTTCAGCGCCGCGCGGCAAACGTACAATCGCCACGCATCTTCGGCGACGAGCCGGTATCTCGGGAGTGAAGGCGGGACTCTTGTACGAAGCGGTGCCTAAACATGTGTGGTCGGAACCGGCTCGCTTGGCCGCAGTCCTCAAATGCTTGCCGCTGACCTTTGTGAGGCCTCGTCCGCTGGACGAATCGATCAGTACGGCCGGTGGTGTCTCGTTTCAGGCGATGGATGCCGGGCTGATGCTTCGCGCCGTCCCCGGGGTGTTTTGCGCTGGAGAAATGCTGGACTGGGAAGCGCCGACCGGAGGATATCTGCTCACGGGGTGTCTGGCGACGGGACGTCTCGCCGGAGACGCTGCCGCTGCCTGGGCTCAAAAATACTCCGCGTAATTCCTTGAGAAGGGCCGCTCTCGGTGATCATGTGGAAGAATCCGCGCTATCCGAATAACCAACTCCAGATCTTGTAGAACCAGTTGGTGATCATCCCAATCCACGAATCGTTTGCCCCGGGCGGATCAACATTCACGGATTGTGATGATACCGATGGCTTGGCAGGCGCAGGGCTTGGAGGTGGAGGAGCGGCTTGTGCAACCTGTGTCGGCTCGGGGTCTTGATTGGGGAATACTGAAAGCGAAGATGATTCAGAGATGTCGGCCTGCGTCATGGCCGGCTTGTTCCTATCCGAAGCCGCCACCGCGGGCGCTCGAGCCAGTTCCATTTCCTCCTTGTACCGAGCCACCCTGGTTTGCAACGAATCGCTCTCCTGACGAATGTCCACTATCTTGCGCGCCAGATGCCAACTTTGATTCATTAACGTTGCCACCTGTACTTTAAGCGACGCGAGAGTGTTCTCCGCACGCTGTCTCATGATCGGCAACTCTTCTTCTTCCCGCTGAATGGCGGCCCGCAGTTCGGACACGGCGGCATCCTCACGCCGGTTCGAGGCCTGCAATCCCGCGGTCTCCCGGTCCAGTTCCTTGATGTCTTCTCGTACTGCTTCCAAGGCTTGGGTCTGTTCCAACGTCTCCGCCTTGACCCTTTCGTACGTACGCCGACTGACACAGCCGGCCTCCAAAAGCAAGACCGCGGCGAGCATGCAGAGAACAACCCGGTGAACGACCGGAAACATGGTGCCGGTAGGACGTATCATAGGTGTTGCCTCATGGATTAACCGAACCGAAACCCTTGGGCCGGGTTAGCAGCCGGTTCGGTGAGTAGCTAGGCGTAAGATGTACACAGATGCCGCGTGTCAGTCAACCCTTCTCGTGTTCCCTTTGAGGAGAGCGTGGATAACTCACGGGAGCGCGCGTATTATGAGTCCATCATGTCATCCGATACGGCTCCGTCCATTCAGCTCCCACCGGAATGCGAGACCGCTCTATTGGAACGGTTTCTCAAAGCCGAGGCCATGGCGCTTTGGACGGTGCGCTCGGCGCGTTTACAAGACGTTCCTCCGAACGTTTATGCCTTTCTTCGAAAACACGAGGAAGATGAACAGCAGCATTTGGCGAAATTTGAGACTCTGATCAGTCGTCAGCCTCGCGAACGGGAACGGCTCCCGTCCGTGCCGAGACAATGGCCCGCGCTGGCAGTTCAGCTCTATGGGTATGAGTCACTGGGACTTGAATTCGCGACGTTACTCGTCACAGTACGGCCGGACTTGGTCCCGATCCGCGAAGACGAACTTGTCCATGTGGAATTCTT
>CAYXKP010000047.1:0-28625 GCA_964465695.1 uncultured Nitrospira sp. | reverse complement strand
CCCATCTGCTTCAACGCATTCGCGATGAAGCCCATCGCTTTGCGATCACGTTCCACCGAAAGCTACGCGGCAAGTCGCTGGTCAGCTCCAGCCTAGATCAGGTCATCGGAATCGGTGAGATTCGACGCAATCGGCTCCTCAAGAAATTCGGCAGTCTCGACAAACTGGCTTCAGCCGACGACGAAGCCCTACGGCAGGCCGGACTGAGCGAGGAGACCGTCCTCAATCTCCGTCGAGCGCTTCGTAAGGAGACTCCTGCCTAAAATAGGTGCCTGAAACTAAACGTCCACAGGTGTACAAAGGCCTGGTCCGATCAATCGGACGGTTGGATTCATTACCGTCCAGGTCTCGGGACTTCACGGAATCCAGGCGGTATTCGCCATCGCACCGATAGTGTGTTGGCAAATGTCCTGGGGAGGAGTTCGAAGACACTGTCCGACCACAGATTCCTTCAGGACTCACCTACAGGCGTTCGGAAAGGCGCTGCGCAGCCTGGTTAGCGGAATACCTTCGCAGCCGCCGATTCTTCAGATGGATAAGAATACGTATCACATCAGCGTTCTTCACGCGCATCCGAATAGAGCCATATGGACGTATAACAGGGAAGTCGGTGCGTCAAACCAGGGGGACAATATTTCCGTATTTTTTAGTTGATCTTGATTTCCAGCGTGAGTAAAGTGTTGAGCCGCGGCTCAAATCCTAATTATTCGGTTCCTCGGAGGTGAAGCCACCATGGGTGAACCACTCAAGCTTGATAATTCAATCTCGGGCGATCAACTACACAATGCATTCCCGTTCATTCGCCGGAACGGATGGAAACCATTCGCCAAGTCTCGTTCGGCTCAACAAGCCGTTGAGTACCATCCGGAAGCGGCTCTCACGTTTAGGGTACCCTTTCAACCCTTTCCCGCCGAGGTCTTCGATGATCTGACAAAAAAAGAGATGCAATGCGCGTTGGAAGTACTTCACTACACCATGCGGGTGACCAGCGGGGCTGATGTCCATCATCTATTACAGTTGATTCAACGGGCAGTGGCCTGCTCACGAGTGATCGGAGGGATCGCGCAGTTGAATTCTCATGGAACTTTCGAAGAGTTCAACAGCGTGATCAATGTCAGTTACTCCAACGACTGGCTGTATACGTACTGCAAGAGAAAATACGCCGACAGCGATCTTGTCCTCCAATCGATCCTCTCGACTTTTCAGACGCAAGTCTGGGAACAGACCTACAAGAAGACGGCTTCACCGAAAGAATTGGAATTCGTCGAAGAAGCGCGCGGATACGATCTTACTCATGGAGTGACAACCGGCATGCTTGAACCGGGCCGCAACTTCGCCTCATTCTTCTCTTTTGCCGGCGGAGACTTCGACAACACGCTCCGATACAAGGGCTTGTTGGAATACCTGCTTCCCTATCTCCACCGAATCATGCTGATGAACATCACCACCCCGTCTATCAACCGTATGAAAGGACTTTCACCCCGTGAGCTGATGGTTCTCGAGTGGATGAAGCAAGGGAAGACGAACTGGGAAATCTCACGCATCATCGGCGTCAGCGAGCGAACCGTCCGATTTCACGTCGAAAGCATCTTCGCGAAGCTCGATGTCGGCTCCCGCACGCAAGCGGTGGCCTGCGCAATCGAACAGGGCTTATTTCCCAGTACCTAGCGCCGACTCCCGCTCATCCACTTCACCGATTACGCTGCAACCAGCGTATGTCGGTCCTCCATTGTCTTTGCATGATTTTCTATGACCGATGGCTCGCACTCATCTCTCTTACCCCATTCCTTCGTATCCAACGCGACGAATGCGCTCCGCTTAAACGGATTCGAGCCGTTAAGTGTATTCATCCACTCATAATAAGAAGGCCGCTTCTGCGGACAGGTCTGGCGGAATTGCTCCCAGTCAAGTATCGCGGCTATCGACCGGGCTCCTGCCGGCGGAAGAGTCACGGCAGGACTTATGGCCTCGCATGTAATGCCCATCCCGCGCAACGCACGCAGGAATCGATGTTCAACAACCATATACAGGTAACGTACATCGTTGTGTACCGCCCACTGATAAACCCCTTTTAAGAGCACTTGCATGAAGCGGTTCGAAAGTCCTTTGTCCGTCAACGCCGGGTCGATCGCATATCTCGTAATTTCCGCCGCGTCCGGCGCTTTTCTGATTTCGCACGTCGGAAGCAGGCACGCGCGGAATTCGCTTTCCAGCATGAATGGGAACGAAGAGTTGACCATCCGAAACACCCCGCGCAGGACCCCCCCGCCGTCAAACAACCCGACTGATGTCGCAAAGGCATCGTAGGTGTCGAATTCCAGCTCGTTGTGACTTCTCGCCACCCATTGTAGCCGCTCGGCAAATACGCGGTGTCTCAATCTATAGGCTTGTGTCATATCAGCCTCTCCTTTGAGAGTCCTGACGAGAAGGTCATCTTCATAGAACGCGATCGCTTTTTCCTCTGCGGCTGCTGATACCTGCATTGGCATCTCCTTTCAGTTGGGCCCGTTCGGGCTGACGGTAGAGTCGATTGGCTCGCGAACGTGGCGAATGGTTCCATTCTTAGGGCCTGGTCGTCACCTGGCGTGTCCGCCAGGTGTTTTACTTGTCCCTTTCGCCTACAAATACCGGCTATGCGGCTCTTGAGCAGGTCGATGTTGACGAAAAGGTGTGAAAGGAGGTTGACGGCGTGACAGACGGCAAGCCCAGTTTTCAATTATTGGATGGAGGACTTCGGGCAACCTCAACGTTGTCAACAGTCCCGTCGGTGCGGCCATCACAGGAATCTCTCGATCTCTACCAGTTAAAACCTTGCGTGGGCGAATTAACGACCGCGTTCAAGGCGACCGAACGCCGTTTGAGTAAGCTCCTCGAAGATCGCACCCGTATCGGGCGGGATTTGCATGACTGCGTGTTGCAATCCTTGTATGCCATCGGTTTGAACATCGAAACGGCGCAGCGGACTCGGAGCGATCAAACCGAAGAAATGAAAGAAGCCGACGGCCGAATGATCCACCAGATCAATCAACTGATCCATGAAGTTCGGGGAATGATTCGAGAGTTGGAGTCTGGAAACGTTCGGGAGTTTGACTTGCCCTCGGAGCTTTCCGTTTTATGCACGACCTATGAGCAAACAGGCCGCTTACACATAAAGCTGGATCTCCAACGCAGCGCCATTGATGTTCTGACGAACGAGGAAGAGCGTGAAATCTTGAATATCGTGCGTGAGGCACTCAGCAACTGCGCGCGCCATGCCAGCGCGACTCGCGCCGTCGTATCGATTCGCATGCGGGAAGGGAGAATCCGTGTGAGCGTCCATGACGACGGCATTGGATTTTCAGCCGCCGTTGGACGGCCACGAGGATACGGGCTTGCCAATATGGAAGCTCGAGCCAAACGACTCGGCGGTGCATTGCGGATCCAGTCCAAGACCGGAGAAGGTACCCAAGTCATCGCGGAGTTCTCTTTGGAGCCTGTTTTGACCACCGTATGAAACAATCATCGACCAGCATCGTTCTCATCGACGACCATGAGATGGTCCGTAAAGGCCTGCGCGCGCTGCTTCACCTCGAACCGGATATGTCGATCGTCGGGGAGGCGGGAACCGTGGCGGACGGCATAGCAGTCGTGGAGCGTCTCGCGCCACAGATGGTGCTGCTCGACGTGAAGCTTCCCGACGCGTCGGTCACCGAAGCCTGTCGACGGCTGTTGGCCGTTGCACCGAAGCTTCGGATCCTGGTCCTCACCAGCTATGCCGAAGATTCTACGGTCATGGCTGCCGTTCAAAACGGAGCCCACGGATACGTGCTGAAGGATGTTCGGATGAATGACCTGATTCGTGCCATCCGTACCGTCGCCGGCGGCCATGGATATCTGGACCCACGCGTCACCCAACAAGCTCTGCATTGGATCCGGACCAGCTCACACCTTGGAACGGCCTTCCATGGAACTTCTCGACTGTCCCCGCAAGAGCGCTTGATCCTGCCGCTTCTGGCTGAAGGAAAAACCAATAAGGAGATCGCCGTCCAGCTTCGCTTGAGCGATAAAACGGTTAAGAACTACCTGGCGAATATTTTTGATAAACTTCATGTCAAACGTCGGACAGAAGCGGTTGCCTGGTTCATGAAAGAAACTCATGTGCCCAGTGCCGCGCGAAGCCAGAAACCTTAGCATTCCTGCAACTACTTACGCCTAGAGTCTTTCCACCTTCGTACTTTCTATTGCGTAAATCCCCCGGACCCGGACAACTCCTCTGGAATTGGAAGACCCGGTCGTTCTATACTGCTTCCTCAAGCATTGCCCCACCGATGATGGAACGCAGGTTTTCCTTATAGCTTCATCTGGAATCGCGTCGGGACTCTTCGCTATGAGCGCGCCCCAAGACCTTCGGGACACCCTCGAAACACAAGTCCGGGAACGCACCGCCGGGCTCGAGCAAGCCATCAGGGACCTTGAGCAGGAAGTCGAACGGCGGCAACGAGCTGAATCCGCCCTCAAAGCGAGTGAGCAGCGTTACCAGTCGCTGTATGAACAGAACCCATTCATGTATTTCACTCTCACGGCAGACGGCACGGTATTGTCCGTCAACCGCTTTGGTGCCGATCAACTGGGATATCTGAAAGAAGACCTCATCGGCCAGTCTATCGTGAAACTGTTCGACGTGAGGGACCGACAGGCCGTACTGACCCAGTTGACGAAGTGTGCAAGCAGCCCCTACACACTGTTTCAGTGGGAAGTTCAAAAGATTCGGAAGGACGGAGTCCGGCTGTGGGTCAATGAACGAGCGCGGGCGATTCATGATCAAACCGGTCGAATTTTCGTGCTGGTGGTCTGCGAAGATATCACGGCGCATGCGGTCACAGAGTCCTTGCTGCGCGAAAGCGAGCAAGCCATTCGATCTTTTCAAGAGGCGACTGCGGCTCCGGGTTTGACCTTCGAGCAGCGGATGCAGACCATTCTGGAACTCGGGTGCCGCCGGTTCAAATTGCCCATCGGCATGCTCACTCGCGTGGTAGGCCATCAGCTCGAAGTGCGTCATGTATGGCCACCCACGTCCGGCTTCGGTGCCGGCACGCTCATTCCGCTTTCACAAAGCTACTGTCAATCCACGCTGCACGCATCCGGCCCGGTGAGTTTCGAGCATGCCGGCGCCTCGGAATGGAGCCGTCATCCCGGCTATGCCGCCCTGGGATTCGAGAGTTATCTTGGAACCAGGTTGGCGGGCCAGCGCGAAAATCATGGAACCATTTGTTTCCTGGGGCCTGATCCCAGCCCGGGGAAATTCAGCGATGTGGATAAAGCCTTCCTGCTGTTGATGGCCCGCTGGATTGCCGGAGAATTGGATCGGCAAGAGTCGGAGCGCGCCCTGCGCGCGTCCGAATTGAAATTCAGAACGTTCGTCGAAACGACCCGCGACTGGGTCTGGGAGGTCGACGAGCATGCCGTCTATACCTACGCCAGCCCGCGTATTCGGGAAATTTTGGGCTATGAACCCGAGGAGGTGGTCGGGAAAACACCATTCGACTTGATGCCGCCGGAAGAGGCCCGCCGAGTCGCCGACCTGTTCGGCCCCATTGCGGCCGCTCGCCGACCCTTTACGCTCCTGGAAAATACGAATCGCCACAAGGATGGCAGGCTGGTCGTGCTCGAAACCAGCGGCACGCCCATCTTCGACGGCACCGGGATGTTCCGTGGATATCACGGGATCGACCGGGATATTACCGACCGCAAGCAGGCCGAGGAGGCATTGCGGGCCAGCGAGCTCAGGCTTCAGCGTTTCGTGGCTGAAGCGCCGGTCGGGCTCTGCATCTTCGATGAAAACTGGCGCGCGATCAGCGCCAATAAAGCCTTCTGCGAGCTGACAGGATATGCCGAGCATGAAATGATCGGCAGTACTTATGCTCTCTATACTCACCCGGAAGATCTTTCCGCTAACGTCGTGTTGACGGACGAGTTTTTCCGCGGGGTCCGATCGAAATATACCTGCGAAAAAAGATATATCCGTAAGTCCGGTGAAATTATTTGGGTGGCAGTCAACGCCACCCGCGCTGAGTTATCAGGCCATGCCGGGCCGCTTCTCCTTGCCGCGGTTCAGGACATTACCGAGCGCAGGGTGGCAATGGAAGAACGTGAGCATTTGAGCCGAGACTTGCACGACAATATTCTGCAGGCTCTCTACGCGGTCGGTATGCAGTTGGAAGCCGGTAAGTTGTCGATAGCAGGTTCCCCCCGGCGGGCGAAGATCCATATGACGCACGCCGTCGATCAGTTGAATACTCTGATGTCCGATGTTCGGCGATTCATCGCTTTGCTGACACAGCGCACTACCGCGGAGTTGGACTTCGGACAAACCCTGCGGCAGCTCATTGCATCGATGTCAGGCGCCGGTCAGCCCACCCCGGAACTGGACATCGAAAATCCGGTACTGTCCTTCATCAGCCCCAAGCTGGGTGAGCAATTATTGAACATCGTACGCGAAGCTCTCAGCAACAGCTTTCGCCATGCACAGGCATCCCATCGATGGGTTCGACTCAGTCTGGCGGATAACGCGATCCACTTGGTCATCGGCGACAATGGAGTCGGATTTTCAGTCAAGCGTAGACGGAGAGCCGGCCATGGGCTGGACAATATGGCCGCCCGGGCCAAGCGGATCTGTGCAACGTTTACCTTGGAGAGTATAGCGGGGAAAGGAACCAGCATACTGGTCGACGTTCCGCTCAAGAAGGGACATGTGTATGGATAAATCCAAACCGATTCGGCTGGTCCTTGTGGACGATCATGAAGTCGTACGTATCGGGCTTTGTGCGGTCCTGAATCTGACACCCGGGATGAAGGTGGTGGGGCAAGGTGGGCGGATGGAAGAAGCCAAGAAGCTATGTCATCGCCTGAATCCAGACCTCGTCTTGCTCGATATCCGACTGCCGGACGGCAGTGGGGTCGATGCCGCGCGGGAGATTCGTTCGACGTGTCCCGGCACACGCGTGTTGTTTTTGACGAGCTTCGCCGATGATCATACCGTGCTTGAGGCGATTCTTTCCGGCGCGCAGGGCTATATTCTGAAGGACATTGCTTCCAATGCCCTCATCCGTGCCATTCGAACCGTGGCCTCAGGACAGGCGTTCATCGACCCTCGCTTGACGAAACATACACTGGAATGGCTGAGACATGTGTATAGGGGGCCGGGGCAATCCAAGCGACCGTTCCTTTCTCCACAAGAGCAGCGCCTTCTACCGTTGGTGGCCCAGGGGCTTACAAACAAGGAAATCGCTCGCGATCTGCAGTTGAGCGAGAAAACGGTCAAGAATTACCTCGCAAATATCTATTCAAAGCTGAGTATCGGACGCCGATCCCAAATTGCCGCCTTTTATGCCGGAAGCTTTAAAGGCTCAGGGGCGCGCTTCCCCCTAGAGATTATTGGACCGGTCAGACCTGAGCGCAAGAGAGCGCTTCAGCATCCCAATTCTTAGCGATGCCGTCACGGTCGCACATCACATTTTTACCGTCTTTAGTACATCGAACTCTTGCGAACTCCCTGCACTACTCGCCTAGCTCAGCCTCGCGGTAAGCATAGAATTGACAGCTTCGGGTTCGCTGACTAGGATACGCCTCGCCGTCGTTTCGTCCGCAAGGCCATGTCGTCGTTGGACTATGAGGAGGTCCGGATGTCCGATTCTCATTCGCCCGAATTTCGGGAGGCTCATAACTCGCTTAGCCCCTCTCACTCGGCCAGTAATCAAGCCGAGGCGTTCTTCGAATCCGTTGTCTTTGCCAGCCGATGGATTCAAGCTCCCCTCTATGCCGGGCTCATCGTGGCGGAACTGCTCTACGCATACAAATTCCTGATCGAGCTCTGGGAAATGGTGGTCCATATCAACAAGATGGAAGAAACCGTGTTCATGCTGGGAGTCCTGGGGCTGATCGATGTCACGATGGTCGCAAATCTGCTGACCATGGTGGTCATCGGGGGGTACGCCACGTTTGTCAGCAAGCTGGATTTGGATCAGCACCCGGACCGGCCGGACTGGCTGACTCACGTGGATCCCGGCACGATCAAAATCAAGCTGGCGGCTTCCTTGATCGGCATCTCAAGCATTCATTTATTGAAAGGATTTGTAGACGTCGCCAATGAAAACCCCGAACACCTGAAGTGGAAAATCTTCATCCATATGACGTTCTTAGCTTCCGCCATCTTGCTGGCATGGACCGACAAGATCATGCAGAAAGACAGGAAGCACTAGCATACGGCGACAATGGCCGGCATACGGACCCTGAATTCTAGGCTGAAGGCCCCTCGCCCATCTGCGCTTGGTGCCGCCCCGCCTTCATATAGAGAACGACCGCCTGAGTGCGACGCTCTATCTCCAACTTGGCGAACATATTGGCGATGTAATTTTTTACGGTCTTCTCGGACAAAACCAACTTGGCCGCGATTTCTTTGTTCGTATTCCCATCGGCGATGAGGGGGATAATTCGCCGTTCCTGCGGGGACAGAATCCGAAGCCTGTGATGAGAGCCGTTCGTATCTTGATATCGTCGGCGTCGATCAACAGTTCCATTCGATCTTCGTAAGCTGGGATACCGACCGCCTTTGACGGCGATACGAATTGCCCGCACCAGCTCTATGCGGCTGATGCTCTTGAGGACATACCCCTGTGCACCCGTCTCGATGATCTCGTGGACTGCCGTGTCGTTCTTACCCCACATTGAAATGATGACTCGAACGGACGGCAATGCATGAAGTAACTTCTTGCACGTGTTCGGCGGTGAATCGCCCGGCAGTCCGAATTCCAGCAAGACGACGTGCGGCTTGGTTGTCCGACACTTCCGCAGCGCATTATCCGCATCATGCGCCTCACCGACCACCGTGAAATCGTCATATTTTTCCAGGAGCGTCCGCACACCGGCCCTGATGATTTCATGGCTGTCCGCAACGAAGATGCGAAGTGGACCCCGACGGGGCGGCTTAGTCACCGCATTTGCCGAAATCGTCCGTTGTGTATTAAGAAGCACTCGTCACACTCGCGGGTTTCTGAGGCGACATCGTGGCCGCTTCTGATAAGAAGGTCCACCATTTCGCCTAATGACATGAACGTATCAGGAAGCACCATTCAACCTAATTGAGCAAGCATGCCTTAGCCACTCGTGACTCCCCTAGATTAAGTAACTTTCCCCGCTGTCCAATCCGGAGTGAAGTTTAGGTCCAAGCAGGCGTCAGAGAACCCGTTGCGTCTCGCCAATGCGGGGTCC
This sequence comes from uncultured Nitrospira sp., assembly GCA_964465695.1. Classification (GTDB taxonomy): domain Bacteria; phylum Nitrospirota; class Nitrospiria; order Nitrospirales; family Nitrospiraceae; genus Nitrospira_D. The sequence goes on along the minus strand of CAYXKP010000047.1, from coordinate 19,379 downwards.
AGGCCAGTGTCACGAGTTTAACCGCGATGTTGGACTTTGTGGGCTTGATTGAAACGGTTTCGAGTTTTTCATTCAGGGGATCCATAGCGGCAGAGAGCGCATCGCTCTCAGATCTGAACTGCGCTTCGAGGTCGGCCAGCTGTTGCTGGAGCGCTGCGACATTTTCTTCCGCCGCTCCGACATCTTTCGACTCTTTCATCACCCGACCGGCACTGCGGACCGCGGTCGTGGCCCGGCCGATGTTCGTCGCACTGATCGTCTTCCGTCCAAGAAAAGCCCCAAGGATGGAGGCACCCACGGAAATCGCGGCCTGCACTTGGCTGGAACGCGCTTCAGCCTGCTGCTTTTCCTTCGCCAGTTCTGCCCGCCTGATACGCTCTTGAAGCGTCGCCATCTTCGAAGCATATTTTTGGCGAAGTATTTCGGCGGACTTATCCCGATGTTCTCGTCCGGCTTGCTGCAACCGCACGCGGAAATCCCGCTCCGACTCATCCGGTGTCGAGAGTTCCTTCGTGCCGGGGCTTCTGAACAACTCCACCTTCTGCGTCCTGAATAACCAACCCCCGAAGTCCTTGTTCCAATCTGCATAGCTCTTCGCCTTGCCGGCACTCGCCGGCAAGGCTAAAAACTGTGAGCCCTCTTCCGGATTCCGCTCCAGATCGCCCACGGCCATTTCCACCGTTGTCGCCTTGTCCCAATCGACGGCAACCGGCCCGTCCGCTATAGGCGCCAGTATCGTCACATCCCGCACGCTGTCGACCCCGCTTTTCGAATCGGAGAATCGGATCTGCGCCGATGCCAGCAGCATGGGCACATAGACCAATTCATTCCCCTCCGGCTTCGTTCCACGGAGCGGGACGAAATGCTGCGGCACATCCGGTGAGAGCATGGGACGCGCGCCCCCTTTGGCACTCTTGGTAGTTTTGACTGCCGAAGCAGCCATACCACCTGATGCGTGGGCCGCGCGCACTGAATCCATCAACGTCTTGATCTGCGTCCTTGTCAACGGACCGCGCAAATAAGACAGGCACCAGCGTGTCTCAAATACGACCGGTTCATCCTCATGAACGTTATTCATCAGAAAGATCCGGTTGCCGAGCCCCGCCAGGGTTTGCCCCATCCGGCCGCGATCGAACCTTTTCCCGGCGCTCGTCGAAGCCCCTTCCAACCCCTCAAGTACCCGTGCTTTGTCTCGCTCCGTCTGCAATCGTCCGATGAACCAGGTGCCGGTGTTGGCTAAGCCCTTGTAGTCGAGATCGACTGGATTCTGTGTCGCGAGCACGACCCCGAGCCCGAACGCACGCGCCTGCTTGAGCAGGGTCATCAAGGGCAGCTTCGATGGCGGATTGGCCACGGGGGGGAAATAGCCGAAGATCTCGTCCATGTAGAGCAACGCACGCAGGCTGGTCGTGCCCGATTGTGCCCTCATCCAACCGACCATTTGACTCAAGAGCAACGTGACAAAGAACATGCGCTCGGCGTCATTGAGATGCGCGATGGAGAAAATCGCATGTCGGGGCCTTCCTGATGACGTATAGAGCAAGGATTGGATGTCCAGAGCTTCTCCTTCCAGCCAGGCTTGGAATCCCGGTGCGGCCAGGAGATTATTGAGCTTCATCGCCAGGGCAAAGCGCTCTTTGGGTGGAAAAAACGATTCCACATCCATCACGCCGATCCTCGACACGGGCGGCGACTGAATGGCTTGAATCAATGCGGCAAGATCGAGATCCGCTTCCTGTTTCCAGGTGTGATCGAGAATCGTCGACAGGAGAATGTGTTCCCGGCTCTGGATCAGATCGGCCTCGATTCCAAGCAAGCCGAGCAGGCTCGTGACCGTCGTGCTGATGCGCTCGCGCAACAACTCGGCATCTTCCCGCACATCGGCCGCCGGCGCGGCAAACGACTTGAGAATGGACACCGGCAGTCCGGCGTTGCTGCCGGGCGTGTAGATCGCGACATCAGCCGCATCACGCAGCCGCTGAATCCTGGCGCCATCCTGTTGCCAGCTCGCCAAGCCTTTTGTCCATAATTCCGCCTGAGCCTTGGCATAGTCGGCTGGCGATAAACCCTTCTTGCGCGCATCGTCTTCGTTGATCCAAGGTTGGAAGTCTTCGCCTTTGAGCCCAGGAAAAGTAAGCATGAGGTTTCCAAGATCACCTTTGGGATCGATGATAATCGCAGGAATACCATCGATGGCGGCTTCTTCGAGGAGGGCCAGACAGAGCCCCGTCTTACCGCTGCCGGTCATACCGACGCAGACCGCATGGGTCACCAGATCTTTCGAATCGTATAAAAGCCACCCTGGCTTGGCTTGCTTAGCCGCAAGGTCGTACGGTCGTCCAAGATAAAAGACGCCGAGCTTTTCGAAATCCTCTGCCGTGGATGGCGTCGGCGCGGATGATGGCGCAGATTTTGTCACGGCACCCTCCGCCTTCGGACTCGAATCGGGCTTCTTCGCTTTCGGCATACCGATGTCCCCCTTCGCTCAACGGTCGGGATGAATTGCGCGGTATTGTAGTGGTCTAACGGATGGGCTTCAAGCGGAGAGGACTGATTTGGTGAATGAAAAGGATCTCGGCGCCAGATCTGCCTTGCGACGGAAGCTGCAGTTTAGTGAAATCTATGGCGGCACAAATCAACCATTACCATTCTTTAAAGATGACAAACACCGCCACGACAATCAGCGCGAATCCCACCACGTAATTCCACTTCATCGCTTCTTTCAGATACACGACGGAGAAAATAGAAAATACGACCAGCGTAATGACTTCCTGAATCGTCTTCAGTTGCGCCGCACTGAACTGCCCATGACCGATCCGATTGGCCGGCACTTGGAAGCAATATTCGATAAACGCAATCCCCCAACTCGCCAGAATCACCGTGAACAAGGGATAGTCTTTGAACTTCAGATGGCCGTACCAGGCGAGCGTCATGAACACGTTCGAAATCGTCAGCAACGCGACAGTTTGCATGGACACCGTCCTCCTTCTCTGAAAATTGTTGGGGTATTGTCCCTTGAATTCACACGGCAGGAAAGGAAATGAGCAATTACAGGAGGGATCTAGCAACTCATATGAACCGGTCATGAGGATGGTGGAAATTGTCACAAGAGAATCGTGTGGGCATCTTTAGCATCTCTAGCATTTCTGCTATTTGTCATTATCCTGCGCGATGAGCTTCTTCCACCTCGCCTCATCGTTGACAAAAAATTCCTTGAACACAAATGTCACACCTTGCCTAAAATCACCAGGAGGCAGTGCCTCTATCGTCATTGTTACGACAGCAGAAGCCGTCTCGACCGCCCATCCTGCCAAGCCTGTTCCATCAAGCCAGTAGAGAAATCCTTGGCCCCGGGAAGAAGGATCCTTGGCGAGCAAACCTCTTGAATGCAGAGCTTGAAGCAAATCCTGCTTAGATGAAATAAACTTGATCAGCTTAGGAGTGGCCGCCTGATCCTCTATGACCGTCGTGTTTGATGGCTTGGGATGCGCGATGGCATCACGCAGCTTCTTGAGGAGCTGATAGTCTTGGATTGGAGCTCGCCCGGAGTCTATGGGTTTACCCAGGACCTCATGAGCAAGTTTCAGCTTGTCTAGCGCTTGAAGATTTGCATTCTCAGCAAGAGCCATAACACGCCTAAGGGATTGGAGACGACTGTCACGATCGATTAGGGAATACCATTCGCCATTCTGAAACACTATCGGGGAAAGAGTTGAAATATCATTAAGAAACCCCTCAACAGCCAAAGCAGAGAACACTATCGCAATCAGGTTTTGATCATGAATTCTCCTGTCAGAAATTGAGCCATCACTTGCAAGATGCTCTGCTGCACGCTTTGCCACAAGAAAAAGCTCTATTGCTCCGGCTGTATGCTCGAAGCGGAACCCTTTACTCTTTGGTTCGGAAGCAGATCCAGTCTTCTTTTGCTTACGCAGGGTCATCTCGACAATCCCTACAGCTGAAGGCCATCAGTGCCTTCCGCTGCCTCGCCCATCTTTCCTCCAGGGATGGATCTTCATGGAGTCGGCATGCACGGCAGGTAAGAGATGACGCCATGAAGGTTCCGCGGGCGACGACATGCGATTCTTATCGCGCTTCAGAATCGCGATCCGCCCTTCGGTCATCACTCTTCTCCTCCCCTACCTTCCTTCCCAGAGCGGGACGGGTGGATTGTCCTTCACTGCGCGCATGCAACGAGCACCGTCCACTTCGACAAAATACGATTGGCATTGCGTGCGCGTTGCGCGAGCACGAAGGATAACCAGCCGTCCCGCTCTATACCCCTGCCTCTTTCAAAACCTGCCCCGTATACGATCGCTTCGACTTGGCGATTTCTTTCGGCGGTCCCTCCGCCACAATCTCACCGCCGCGATCTCCGCCCTCGGGACCGAGATCGATGATCCAATCGGCATTCTTGATGACGTCGAGATTGTGTTCGATCACCAGCACCGTATTTCCGGCTTCGACGAGTCGATCCAGCACATCGAGCAACCGCTGCACATCGGCGAAATGCAGACCTGTCGTCGGTTCATCGAGAATGTACATCGTGCGTCCGGTCGCCCGCTTCGACAGCTCCCGAGACAGTTTCACCCGTTGCGCCTCGCCGCCGGAGAGCGTCGTGGCCGATTGGCCGAGCTTCACATAGTGCAAACCGACATCATGCAAAGTCTGGAGCTTGGCCTTGATCAACGGAATATGCTCGAAAAACTCCAACGCATCGTCCACGGTCATGCTTAGCACATCGGCGATGCTCTTCCCTTTGTGGAGAATTTCCAACGTTTCCCGGTTGTACCGCTGCCCTTTACACACCTCGCAGGTCACATAGACGTCCGGGAGGAAATGCATCTCAATTTTGATAAGCCCGTCGCCTTGGCAAGCTTCGCAGCGGCCGCCCTTCACGTTGAAGCTATAGCGTCCCGGCTTATAGCCGCGAACGCGGGACTCCGGCAGGTTGGAATAGAGATCGCGAATGAAGCCGAACAGGCCCGTATAGGTGGCCGGATTTGACCGTGGAGTTCGGCCGATCGGCGATTGATCGATATCAATCACCTTGTCGAGCGCATCGACGCCTTTTAGTTCTTTACAGCCATCGATTTTGGGCTTCTTGTGGTACAGCAACTGCGAGAGAGAATGGAACAGCACCTCCAATACCAACGTGCTCTTACCCGATCCGGACACCCCCGTAACACAGGTCAACAGTCCAAGAGGAATGCGTGCCGTGACATTCTTGAGATTATGCTTTTGCGCCCCGACGATCGAGAGCATCCCCTTCGATTTGCGCTGCCGCTGCGGCACGGACACCGTCTGTGTCCCGCGCAAGTACTGGCCGGTCAACGAATTGGGATCACCCATGATCTGCTGAGGCGTTCCCTGTGCCACGACATGTCCGCCATGTGAACCGGCGCCCGGACCCATGTCGAGCACATGATCGGCCGCGATCATAGTCTCCGTATCGTGCTCGACCACGACGACGGTATTCCCAAGGTCCCGTAATCTCAGCAATGTCTGCAACAATCGGCGATTGTCGCGCTGGTGTAATCCGATGGATGGCTCATCGAGGATGTACAACACACCGACCAAACCAGACCCGATCTGTGTGGCCAATCTGATCCGCTGTCCTTCGCCCCCGGATAAGGTCGCTGCCGCCCGATCGAGTGTCAGATAGTCCAGGCCCACGTTGACGAGGAAGCCTAACCGCTCACGAATCTCTTTCAGGATTCGATGCGCGATCACCAGTTCTCGATCGGAAAACTTCAGCGACACGAAGAAGTCAGCGGCGGCACGGACCGAGAGGCTGGTGACTTCGGCAATCGACTTCTTAGCCAGTTTAATTGACAAACTTTCAGGCCTCAGCCTTGCGCCGTGGCAGACGGAGCAGGGCTCCAGCAGGGTGAGGTCCTCTTCCTCCGGGCAACCGGGGGTCACGGCATAACCGATACCGTCACAAGCCGGACAGGCGCCGTGCGGACTGTTGAAAGAGAATACCCTGGGGGTCACTTCGGGGTAACTGACACCGCATCTGATGCAGGCCAGGCGGTCGCTATAGAGTCTGGTTTGGCCGTCTTCGGTCAACACTCCGACCAGCCCCCCGGTCAGCTTGACCGAGGTTTCGACTGAATCCGCCAGCCGACGCATGATCGCGTCGCCGGATTTCATCACCAGCCGATCGACAATGATTTCGATCGTGTGCTTCTTCTGTTTGTCGAGGGCAATGTCGTCACCCAGATCCACGATCTTGCCGTCGACGCGGGCGCGCACATAACCCGCCTTCCGTATCTCCAGCAATTCTTTCCGGTATTCACCTTTCCGCCCACGCACGATCGGCGCCAGGATCTGAAACTTCTCCCCTTCCGGCAGAGCGGCGATCGCATCAACCATCTGCTGGACAGTCTGCGCGGTAATCTCATCTCCGCATTGAAAACAATAGGGCCGTCCGACACGGGCAAAGAGCAGTCGAAGATAATCGTAGATTTCCGTGACCGTGCCGACGGTGGACCGTGGATTGTGGCTGGTACTTTTTTGCTCGATGGAAATCGCCGGAGAGAGCCCCTCGATCGAATCGACATCGGGCTTGCCCATCTGTTCCAGGAACTGCCGCGCATAGGCCGACAGCGACTCCACATAGCGCCGCTGGCCTTCGGCATAAATCGTGTCGAACGCAAGGGACGACTTGCCCGACCCGCTCAAGCCGGTGATGACGACCAGCTTGTCACGCGGAATCTCGACGTCGATGTTCTTGAGATTGTGCTCTCGCGCGCCCTTGATGACGATCGATTCGCCCATAAAATCCCCTTCTGCCCACCTCTATCCAGCGCCATGACAGGCGCGGAATTATACCATTCGCGCTTAATTTCTTAACACCTGGGAGTCGGGTTTAGGCACGTTTCCGGGATCTGCGACGGGAACCGTCGAGAGCTTCGCCCCACCGGATCAAGAACGCCGTTACGAATTCGTGTTCTTCCGCAGGCGGCACGGCCAAGCGGGCCAAGGCCAACGCGACCGCCAAGGCAATATGATACCCTTCCGAGCGGGAAGCGACCGCGCGTCGATAGGCGGGATGCGAGTCATTGATGACTACGGTGGATTCGACAAGACGGCCGAGGTCCGGATCGCCGGCATGAGACTCGAACCGGATACTCAATCCATAGCGGCCGGGCCTAGACCGCCCCTTGGGACCCGGAACGACGGCGACAGTTGGGAGTTCCGGAGGAGATTGCGCTACTTCCCGTCCCTGCCCATTCGGCTGCCAGAGCTCCGTCGGTTCCTGGTCCACACTCGGAACAGTGTCGGTTTCCTCACGCGCGTCGGCTCCGGTCGCAACGGATGCGGCAAGAAATGTCTGTCCGTCTTCGAATCCAGTTGGACCGATAGGCAGTCGCTTCTGGCCACCGGACCGCCGCTCGACCAGCGACGCCAATAACGGAAACTCCTCGGCCAAGTCCACTAAGACAGTTTCGAGATCCCGCTCCAACGGCCGCACGGCCCGGCGGTCGGCTTTGTCGCTTGCTTCCCTGGCATCTCCCCAATGGACTAATTGCCGTGAGACCGCTTCTTGGATGGCTTTACGATAGCCTAAGTACAACGCACCTCGCGTTCCCACACGAACAAAGTCTCCCTTGTTGAGCGTGAGGGCGGCCGCCAGCGCCGGCGCTTCGATCATCCCGGCCACTCGATCCGGCGCAGCGGGGCTGATGCCGAGCCAATCCCATCCGTGTTTGATCACCTTGCCGAACGTGCTGACCGCCATGCCGCGCTGATGCTCTGGGAACGGCGATTCGCTTCGCGTCAAGTAACCGACCGCCGTCGGCTTGCGCTTGCCGGCGAGACAGACCGCCAGTCTGGATATTTCCGTGCCCCTGCCATGCTGACGCATCAGTACCCGGCCATTGACCTCGAAGCAAAACCCTTTGGGATAATGCCGGCCGAGAAGCTCATCAAATTCCGGCTCCAACAGCGGCTGGTACTGCCTGCGAAGCGTTTCTTCTATGTAGCCTTCATCCAACAGCGGCGAGAGCGCGTTCTGTAGCTTGAGCTGCACCGCAGTCCCATGCTCGGCGATCAGTCCCAAGGGAGGAATCCATTTCCACGGTGCCTTATGGCGACCGGCCAAGTGCCAGCGGCTCGCCACATGTTCCTTGCCTCGCCGCGTTTCCGTGACGACGTCTTCGCAGACGAGCAGACCAAGCTTTATCCCGACTCCGGCGAAACCGATGCCATGGCCGCGCGTCTTCGTGCTGGAGGCAAGATCGTGATAGCGCACCAGGTCTCTTCGCCTCATCCCCGAGCCGTCATCCACAATGGTGAGTGTCGAGGAGGCCGGGTTGGTTGTCAGACGAAGGCGGGTCGCGCCGGAGTCCAGCGAATTGGCGACCACTTCGGTCAAAATGGTTTCTTCGAGCGCGCCGGGATAAGCATCGCGCAGGTCTTCGAGCAGATGATGCAAGTCAACGCGTGTTTCGCCCAAGAAGCCCCTCACTACATAATATGGTTATTCAACCGATTGTCACCGGCATCAGTGTCATTGTGTCGTTGCCGAAGATGTCGATGACTTTGACGGCAATTATGTAGCGGCCGGGCTTGTCATACATGTGCGTGGCGGATTTCAATTCGAGCTCGCGGCTCTGGCGGGTGCGGAAGCTCTGCCATTCGTTCTCGAAGATGTAGGCTCCTGTCCACCGTTCTTCAAAGTCGTCGGCCATCAGGCCAAGTTCCCGTTGAGCCGGTTCTTGTCCGGGCAGAAAGCCTTGCACGCCGCCGAGGCCGGTGCCGCGCAGAACCTTGATGATCTCCTTTCGGCTTTCGTAGTTGAAATCCACGGCCCAATAGTCCACCCAATCGGTCCATTTCTTGGTGAGCACATCGCGTGTCACAACTCCCTGCTTGTCCTTGGTGATCTTGATGAGCTTGCCGGACTCGCAGACCACCTCGCTCTTTCCTTCTTTCAACTCAGCCTCAATAGATTTTGCGATACCCTGCGAGTAGTAGACGGAGAAATCGGTCAGCTCGACGACCAGCGTGAGCTTGTCCTTCTTGTCGAAACGCGGCGTCACTTCGATATAGGCCACGTCGTGGAACCGGACTTGGCCTTTTTCGACGGCACGTTTGTCGAAGACTTCCGGCGGGATGGTCTTGGGCGCAAGGTCGAGCCCCTTCTGCTTCGCCTCGTCCAGGACGGCGGGGAACAGACCCATCTCGAACTCAAAGGCGAGCACATCCACGCGGGAAGCGCCGCGCTTACGGCATTCCGTGATGACTTCTTCGATGAACAATCGCCCCACCGGGAGATTGATCGGGCCGACAACGACAAGCCGCCCACCCTGTTTGCCGTGAAAGAATCCCGCCTCTGGCAGCGGCTCAGCCTTGTAGGCTTTCAAGATCAACTCGCGGAACTCCGCCTCCTTCTTCGCCAACGCCTGTTCTTTCTGCTTGCCGGTAAGACGCCCTGCGACGTTGAGATAGGCCTGGCGCTCGTAGCGGCCGAGGTTGAGGACTTCAAAGGCGCGGAAGGGTTTGCCGGAGGCTTTCAGCTCGCGCTGGACTTGGATCAGGCGTTTCCGCGTCGTGTGAATCCCGAATTTGCCCAAGTCGGTGGCGATCCATTTGCGCCCGAGCTTTTCGGCCACGGCGGCCGTAGTGCCGCTCCCGCAGAAAAAGTCCGCCACCAAATCGCCTTCGTTGCTGCTGGCTTTGATTATTCGCTCCACAAGAATTTCCGGCTTTTGTGTGGAATAACCGAGATTCTCCGTCTTATCAGCAGGCTGAAGCATCGAAATTCGCCAGACATCGTCCAATCGCTTTCTGTCCAGCTCTATGTACTGCACGTTGCCATCCGCATCGCGCACATTGATCGCCTTTCCACCAATAAACTGACGTTTGAGGCGTTTAACCGGTTCATCAAGTTGTTCGTACTGCTGGTAGAAAACATAGTCACCTCGCGTCTTAGAGAATGATATGACCCGATCAGATGCACGCGGAAAACAGGCGCTATTGGGAGCCATTTTGTTGTAGTAGTGCCACACAATTTCATTCACGAAGTTTTCAGCCCCGAACACTTCGTTCAGAATTGCTCTGACACCCCAACCAATGTGCCAATCACAATGGACATAGATCATTCCGTTTTGCGCCATCAAGTCACGCATGAGGATGAGGCGCTCCTAAATCATGGCGATGAAGGAGTCCGCGCCGCGTCCCCAGGTATCGCGGTAGGCGATTTGTTCGAGGAGATTCGGCTCCTTGTGGAAAGTCTCGCCCCCGATCTCGATATCCATGCTGAAGTCCGCGCCCACGTCGAAGGGCGGGTCGATATAAATGAGCTTGAGACCGCCCGCGTCTTCGATCTGGCGGCGGAGCGCACCGCTTTTGAGTGACGAGAGAATCAGCTTGTTGTCGCCCCAGATGAGTTTATTGGTCCAGCCCTTGATCTGCCGTCCGCCCAGGTCGAGATCAAGTTCCCCCTCGCGATGTTCCTTCCGAGGCTCGTCAATGTGCTCCAGTGTTTGAAAGGGCAGGATAGCCGTGCAGACCTCGCGGGTTTTGCCGTTCCAGACCAATTCCACCTCGCGCTTGTCGGCGAACAGGAGAAAGCGGTACTTCTCCGGCAGCGGCTTGCCTTGCTCGATGAGCTTGATCAGATCGCGCTTCTCGGCGTCGGAAAGGTCGTAGTGGGCGGTTTCGCGGGCCATAGGACTCCAGTCAATTAGCCGTCAATTAAGATTTGCCCTGCAAATAGTAGAGGTTTGGCAGCATCTCGTCCTATCCATTGACCTTCCCGTCAATTAAGAAATCACGCCCAAAAGGGGATATACTTGGCGTACTTTTTCCCCTGCTGCGGGTCTTCCGGCTTCACAAGGCCATCTTTGATGGCATCGCTGATGATACGGGAAGCCATTGCCTTGTTGGGTTCAGAAATGCCAAGACGTGCCCGCAAGGTGGAATTGGTCATCGGATCACGTTCCACGTAGCGGAGGCACGCGTGCAGATAGCAGGCTCGGGTGCGATCGGCGCGATCCATCTGGCGCAACGGTCGGTGCGTAAAGAGGACCGCCCGGGTGAATCCTTCTGGGCTCTCAAAAAGCGGTGCTGGCAACTGGTGCCGTTCCGTTTCCGCTACGACCTTGTCCACTCCGCTGCCTCGTTCTTCACAGACACCCAACCGACGCATGAATGATGCGAGGGTTTCATTCCTGGAACGGGGCGGACTGTCCAGGAAGCGTTCGGTGTTGACTAGTGGCTCGCCGGGGTTGGTGATTTCCAGTCGATCGGAAAATATTTCGATCATCGGCCCACTACCGGTGACGGAGAAATCTTGGTGGATGAGCGCATTGGGGATCAGCTCGCGGATGGCTGGATCGGGATAGAGCGGAACTTCTCGCCGGATTCCGTGATCGACTACTTCCTGGCGTGGAAGCAGCGCATTGAGATGATCCAGCACTGTCTTGAAACCAGCGGCGTAGCCTTTTCGGACTACTTGCTCACGAACCGTTTTCAACCGCCCCTTGCCTTCATAGACGATGATACGCACCGCTTTCCTGGCGAGAGACTTGAATTCATCTAAATTGCGGGCAAAAAGAATGGCGCCAAGATTCGTAATGTCCCATTTACCGGCAGCGTCGCGGACGATCATACGGTCGGCAGCAAGCCGAGCGAGGATGTTTTCGCGGTCTGTGGGCAACGGTTGTTCCAGAAGCTCAAAGAACGCCGGGTAGTCCAGTAGCGACAGTACATCCGCCGAGTCCGCGTGGCGGAGTCCACGCAACTCCTCAAACGACGTCGTATCAAACACGCGCCAGAGATGCTGTTCAATTTGCGGGTGATCCTTCAGCTTTTGTCGGTAAGAGCCGACTCGAATGAACTCGATTCCTTGGAACTGAACGGGTCGGCCATGGGCGCGAGGAATCTCCAGAATGACAACCGGCTTGCTCTCATGAATCAATTCATGGAACTGGAAATGCAGTTTGGGATTCAAGAGCCGGGTCAAGCAGTTCACTAAGTCCTCATTGCCGCTCTTTGCTCTGCCCGGCTGAAACGTCGTGCCTACAACTTCACGGGTCGCATCCTTCACACCCCACACGACATAGCCGTTAGCCTGGCCTTGCAGGGCTGCGGCGTTACTCAACGCTGACAGATATTCGCCAATGTCCTGGGGGTTGGCGTTGTTTTCCTTGAACTCAACCCAGCTGGTCTCCTCCGGCAATTTACACAGCTCTGCAAGCAAGCTGTGCAGATACTCTGGGGTGGGATTGCCGCTCATGTTCAGCCTTTGTATTCGGTGAAACTTGCCACAAGCGCGGCGAAGGTATGCGGAGTGTGCTTCTCGAACCCGGCTTGGTCCACGAAAACAAAATCGTATCGTTGCTGGCTCTCCTCGGCAGCTATGGCGTCCGCACACCATAGTTTGAGACGAGCCATTTTCTGCGGCAAATCCAATTCCTCACGCCCCTTAGTTTCTACGAGCCATACTGTGCCGTCGGTGGTACGAACGATGAAGTCCGGGTTGTAGGTCGAGAGGTCGCCATCGGCTCTCACATAGTCGAGTTTGAAACCAACCGCCAAATAGTTTTTCGCGAAGGCTGACACGTCCTTGGCTGTTTCCAGGAAAGCGGCAAACGACAATTCGAATCCGCCGGACTGCGGCTCCCCTACAATCTTCCTAAAGATAGACTTCTTCGCCGCAAGGAACGGGCGGTGCTCGGTGCGAAAGGGCCGTGTGTCTTTCAGGCGGATCCTGGCTTCAATGCGCGTGGTGCCGCTGTCTTGAATGGTGAGCGCATTGATGGCGGTCTTGAAGGCGTCGTAAAGGGTTTTGCCGGCCTCCGGCTCGGAGAGGTTCCGGAGTACCACCGGATCTTCAAGGGCCACCGGTTCTCCGGCAAACAGGTACTCGCGCATGAAGCTCTTCACTTTTCCGTAGAGCACATCATAGCCGCCGACAAGGCGCAAATCTTTTAGAAGTTGGCGTGCAAAGAATGCCACGACGGAGCGGAAATCGGCGGGTCCTGATCCATCAAGCTGTATGGTGTGATGAATCTCCGAGGCAAGCATGGTTTTAAAGACAATCTCTCGCGTTTCCTCCGGCGTAAACGCCTTAAGAGGCAGCCGCTTGTTACCTAGTGCTGCTGGGTCAAGAGCCTCGAGATTCTTGTATTCACGGTGAAAGCGGCGGGTCAATTTGGGGAGCGGAATGTCCAGCTCGTCGAGATTCTTGTCGGGGTTCTCGGTATCCACTTCGACAATGAGCGAGTCCTGCCGTGCCGCGCCGCCGCCCATTGGCACTCGCTCGAAGCTGACGCCTTCGCTCCGTATGGATTCGACGAATTCCATGAAGGCCGGTGTTCCCATCACGGACACAGTTTCTTTGGTGTCCGTCCCGAAATACATCCGACGGAGGCCACGCCCAAGCGTTTGCTCAGGTAGAATTCTGCTTTCCGCGCTGTACTCCCGCAAACCAACGATAACAGTCACGTTGCGCACGTCCCAGCCCTCTTTCAGCATAAGAACGGAGACGATAGCCTTGCAGGACGACTTCCATGAGTCGATCTCTATGGATTGTTTGCGGAGCAGTTCAAGCTCATCCTTCTTCTTCCCAGAGGCCGCCTCAGAGATTTCACCGTTGTTCTTGGTGTGGATGACTAACACTCCGTCTTGCAGCTCGGGGCAGATCTTTTTTAGATATTCTCCTACCTCGTCACAATTGCGCGTATCGTCCACCATCACAAAGAGCACAGCTTTCTTGCCGAGTGACTCATGCTCGGCATAGCTTTTCCGCCATTCCTCGATCCCGAGCGCAAGGTAATCCGCATACTTTTCCGTGAAGAGCCCACTCGTTCTCTTCGTCAGCCGGGCGCGGCTGGGTACATCCGGAAGAATGGGGTGCTTCACCACATTCTGATGAATGGCTTCAACCAAGGGGTAGTCAGACACAGTCTGAACGAAGATCGCGCCGTTGTTGTGTCGCGGTGTCGCAGTCACATCCACCTGCAAAGCCAGGCGGCGGTTTTTTTGGAGCATCTTGTGGTGAATGTCCTGAATCGATTTGAACCAGGCCATCTTCGGATCATGAATATGGTGCGCTTCGTCATTAAAGACGGCGAGTTCCTCGACTTCCCGGACAATCTCACCGAGGTCGGTTTGGCTATCGGTCGCTTTGCCCACGGGTTTGGGGCCGAAGGGCGAGAGAAAATAGTCGCGCAAGTCATCATCTTCTAGCGAGGGGTCAGCCACATCGCCCGGGAAGACCCGGTGGATGTTGGTCAGGAACAGGTTTCCCGTATCATGGACAACACGCACGTCGTCTTGAATGTGCAAGGTGAGTTGAAAGTCATCCCGCCAATTGCGACCCTCGTAGCCGTTACTGGGCAAAATCGGGTCGTTGAAGAAAATTTTGAGCCCGTCGAAGTCGGCTCGCAGGCGGTCGAGCACAATGATGTTCGGTGCAATGACGAGAAAATTGCGAGAGAGCGCCGAATCCGTTTCGTACGACCTGTGAAAGTAACTCCAGGCAATAAGGAGGGAGATGACCTTGGTTTTCCCAGCACCGGTCGCCATTTTTAAGACATAGCGCGGCCAGTCTTCGTCGAACATGCCGGAAGAGACTGCCCCAGAAGCATCGAAGCGGAGTAGGTCATACTTGTCTCGAGCACGGCGCACCTCGAATAGCCAGATAACTGTCTCCACTGCCTCGCGTTGTGCAAAGTAGTACCGGAAGGGAGAAAGCGATCCATCAGCGTTTTCGATTAAATGTTCGGCTTCGAACCAATGATGGAGCAAGGCGGTTGAGGTGCCGGATGCACCGGGGTAACGGGCTGTTCGCCACGCGTAGACTTCCTCCCGCACTTTGGCCACCAGTGGCGGCAAGAGTTTCTCATAGGCTGTTGTGCGAAATGTTTCATCTGCAGGAAACCAACGATGTGATGGAATGAGTGGAGCGTATGGTGATATTGGAAAATCGGGGTGAAGGGCCATAGTCTCCCCAGACACTTATCAATTATGGCGGCAGAAGGATACTCGGTTCTTTAAGGAAAATCACCACTATCGCTGTCCAATAGATCACGGCTCATCTTCAGCGGTTGGAGCGTCATCCCGCGCAGTATGTGCAGAAGCCTTCAATGTGACTGCTTGACACCACCTTGAACCGGGTGCTACCACCGTCAAATGGTGGGAACCGATCATCCTCCATTGACCCAAGATTCCAAGGCTCCGGCCAAGGTCGTCTCGACATGGTCCGGCCGGGCCCGGGAAGATGCCGTGCAGCGGATGTTCACCGCCATTGCAGGCGTCTACGACCTGAACAATACGCTGTTGAGTTTCGGCCTGCATTACCATTGGAAGAAGATTACCGCTTCGTTCATTACTCCGGTCGGACGCGGAACAGCGCTGGATGTGGGTTCCGGGACAGCCGATCTCGCGCTCCTTTTGGAGTCTCGAATGGGACCCAAGGGACGTGTGATCGCATCCGACCTGAACCATGCGATGCTGGCCGAAGGCCTTAAAAAGATCGGCGGCAAGGGACTCAGCGACAAGATCACCTGCCTGCAAGCCAGCGCGGAACATTTGGGATTTGGGGACAACACCTTCGATGCGGTCACCACCGGTTTCTGCATGCGGAACGTCGGGGATCTCCCACAAGCCGTGCGAGAGATCCGCCGTGTCATGAAGCCCGGTGGACGTTTCGTGTGCTTGGAGTTTTCGCGTCCGGTCTTCGGCTGGTTGCGCACGCTTTACGATTGGTATTCATTCAAACTGCTGCCCTGGATCGGCACAATCGTCGCGCGCGATCGTACCGGTGTCTATGAATACCTCCCCGCATCGATCCGGACGTTTCCCGACCAAGAACGGTTATGCCACATCCTACGTGATGCCGGATTTCGCCAGATATCCTACAAAAACCTCAGCGGCGGCATTGTCGCCATTCATGTCGCCACGAAATAGTAGGTCCTGTGAATTCAATTCTCTACATCTTCCTTCCTTGCAAAAAGGTGTATCCCATCGGGATCACCTACCTGGCCGACTTTATCCATCGGCGAAAGCCGAACATACGTCAGCGCATTCTCGATCTGTCGCTGTTTCCAGTCGCACAGCGAAGCCAGGCCATCCGCGATGCAGCCACGGAGTTCAGGCCGGACCTGGTCTGCTTTTCCTGGCGCGACATTCAAATTTTTTCGCCCCATGAAGGCGATTCCTCGCTGGAGCATGCCTTCAATTTTTACTTTGCCAGCAACCCACTCAAGCGAATTGCCGCGTCGGTTGAAGGTATCAAGCAGCTCTATCGGTACTACAACCATATCTATACGATCCTGTCGTACCCCTGGTTGATCCGCAAGGAGTTCCCCAAGTCCCAGATTATGATCGGTGGCGGCGCCTTCACGGCCTTCGCCGATCAACTCATCGAAAAATTGCCGGAAGGCACGATCGGGATTCTGGGCGAGGGCGAGGATGCGATCCTGAAACTCCTCGAAGGCCGCTCGATCGATGACGAGCGCTACATCATCAAGGACGGCAAGCAGGTCAAGAAGGGAACCCAGGGCTCGCCCCCGCTGTTGGATGCACCGGCCGTCGACCTGCCGTATGTGACCTCCATCTTCCCACAGTGGCGGGAGTACGTCGGCGAATCCATCGGCGTGCAATCCAAACGGGGCTGCCCCTACGACTGTGCCTTTTGTCTCTATCCCTATATCGAAGGCAAACGGGTGCGCTATCGACCACCCGAAATGGTCGTGAGAGATATCGCCCAACATTACCACCAGTGGGGCGCCCGTCGCTTTTGGTTCACCGACGCGCAGTTCATTACGGGCAAGGAAGCCTATCCGCAATGTACGGAGATCATGGAACGCATCATCAGCGAGAAGCTGGAGATCGAGTGGTCCGGCTATATCCGCACGTCGTTGATCACTCCTGAATTCGCCAAGCTGATGGTCCGTTCAGGAGTCGGCGACTTGGAAGTCGCCATCACGTCCGGTTCACAAGAAGTGTTGAACAACTTGCACATGGGTTTCAAGCTGGAACGACTCTACGATGGATGCCGCTATCTCGCGGAGGCGGGCTTCAAGGGTAAGGTCATCCTGAACTATTCGCTGAATAGTCCTAAGGAGACGGAAGAGAGTCTCCTGCAGAGCATCGAATCCTACAAAGTGGTGGCCTCGATTCTCGGCGAGAAGCGTGTGTTTCCATTGATGTTCTTCCTGGGTATTCAGCCGAATACCGATTTAGAACAGCGGCTGTTGGAAGAAGGATACCTGTCAGCCGGCTATAACCCTTTGATGCTGACCCCGACGAGCATCAGAAAGCTGCTCTACAATCCTGCTCCTCTCAACAAGATCATCGCCAAGGCCTGTCTCCGGGCCTGGGAACGAAAGCAAGGGAGCCGTGATCCCCGTCGATGGACCGGATCTCTGTCCCAGACGTCAGAATCCCCCACCTATGCCGACCAGAATCTAAGCCGTGGAATCGAAGGCAATTCCGGACGCGACGCGCTCCTCTCACTCGAGGAAATCATCCGCTCACGCCGACCAATTTCATCACCCTCACAAACGCCTGAACCGCGAGCCAGTTCAGCCGGATAGTTGCCGCCGTGCTCCCGCGACACCTTGCATTCCCGTTTGAGCCGATGCTATCATTTGCTTCTTTGTTGGGGTGGTACGTCAACCAGTTGGTTTTTCAGCTAATTATAGCTCTTTCCTTGATCTCACTCGCGCCTTAAGGAGGCGCCTCAATGTATAAGACTATTTACGTTCCCGTCGATAACTCCGATCATTCCAATACTGCGGTGGACGTGGGCGTCCATCTGGCAAAAACCTTCGGCTCAAAAATCGTGGGAAGCCATGTCTATGCGGCGAAGATGCATGACAAGCGCTTCAAGCAAATGGAAGCGGGCTTGCCGGAGGAATACCATGACGAGAAGGAGCTCGACCGTCAGCGTCAAATCCATGATTCGCTGATCACCCGCGGGCTTCAAATCATCACCGATTCCTATCTCGACTACGTCGACAAGAAATGTAACGAAGCGAACCTCCAGGTCGAACGACGATCGCTCGAAGGGCGAAATTGGAAGGTCCTGGCAGAAGACATCAACACCAACGGGTATGATCTCGTCATCATGGGGGCCTTAGGAGTCGGTGCGGTCAAGGACAGCGTCATCGGCAGCAACACCGAGCGCGTCGTCCGCCGCGTCCGTAACTCCGACATGCTGATCATCAAAACCGTCCAGCCGATCACGGGAGGCAAGATCGTCGTCGCCGTCGACGGCAGCCCCTACTCCTTCGGCGGGCTGATGACCGGCCTCGCGCTCGGCAAGGCACTCAACATGCCGGTTGAGGCGATCTCCGCCTTTGACCCCTATTTCCATTACGCGGCGTTCCACAGCATTTCCGGGGTCCTGAACGAAGAAGCGGGCAAAGTGTTTCGCTTCAAGGAGCAAGAGAAGCTGCACGAGGAGATCATCGACAGCGGCTTGGCAAAAATCTATCAATCCCATTTGGACATTTCCCGTGAAATCGCCCAGGCCGAACAGACGGACTTGAAAACCACGTTGCTGGACGGCAAAGCCTTCGAAAAGATCATTCAGTATGTCCGCAAAGACGTTCCGGCCTTGCTCATCGTCGGACGCATCGGCGTCCACAGCGACGACGACATGGATGTCGGAAGCAATACGGAAAACCTGCTCCGAAGCGCCCCTTGCAATGTGCTGATTTCCAACCGCAAATATGTTCCTCCGATCGACACGCAAGCCGAGTACACGATCGCGTGGACGGAAGAAGCCTTGCGGCGGATGGAGAAGATCCCGGTCTTTGCGAGGGGCGTGGCGAAGACCGCCATTCACCGGTATGCCATCGAAAAGGGCCATACCATCATCAGCAATACCGTCGTGGATGCCGCGGTAGGACATATTCTGCCCAAAGGCGCCATGGACGCCATGCGTGCGCTTGGGGGCAGCCTTGACGCAGCCGGCATCGACCGCGACAAAATGCAGGCCGACGAGGCCGTGACGAAAGATCTCATGGGTCCCACCTTGAGCGGAATCATGACCCAGATCGTTGAAGAAAAACCGAAAGAGATCAACTCCTCCACGCAGGCCTATTTGGATCGTATGGATCAAACCTATTTTGTCTGTGACGGCTGCGGCTACATCGGGAAGGGCGACACTCCCGTGAGATGTCCCGTGTGCAGCGCGGACGGGACGAAATTCAAACAGGTCGACAAAAAGATTTTCGAAGTAGCCGCGACGGCTGAGGGCGAGCTGGAAACGGACGTGGCTTACGACGACGTGCCGATGCAATGGACCAAGGATGCGAAGGAAGCGATCCGGGCCGTGCCGGCCGGCTTTCAGCGGAGGCGCGCGAAGGCCAGGATTGAAAAGAGCGCGCGTAAGTTGGGGATGACGACCA
>CAYXKP010000046.1:18004-28775 GCA_964465695.1 uncultured Nitrospira sp. | reverse complement strand
GGGCTCGGCTTGAACGACAATCGCATCATTGAAACTCATCTATACAAGCAGGTCGACAAAGCCGACCCTCGTATCGAAGTTTCTCTCTCGTTTCTTCAGCCGCCTCATCATCCGACCTAACCATTCACCACCGCACTTGCCCGACTACAGTTTTTGCCTGTTCGTACCGATACCTGAGGGAGCGATCCTCTGCAGCCCGATCTGTTTTGCTAAGGGACCCTCTCATGGCGACAACACGCATCCCTGTCCGCGAGCTTCGGATCGGAATGTACGTCGCCCGTCTGGACGTTTCATGGTTCCGCTCGCCCTTACTCCGCCACTCATTCCTGATTGAGCATTCCTCCCAGATAGAAAAACTGATGCGCGCTGGAGTGAAGGTGGTCGACATCGATCTTGGCCGGGGAATCCCTTCTCACCCGCACCAAGTATCGGACATGCCTCCTTGTGCCACCGAGACCGCCCCTACTAGGAGTATGAAGCAACCCAAGCCGTTGGCTCAGTTGAACGAAGAATATGCGCAGGCGAAGCGGGCCAAGCAACAGATGGATCACGCTGTACAGTCTGTTTTTTCAACCATCGCCAAAACAGGAACCGTCAATCCTCAGCAGGCGGCTGAAGCGGTGCAAGAAATCACGATCGCCATGAGAACTCTCACTGACTCGGCAATTTTCATGGCATTGAGCCAAAACCAGGCCGGCGATTCCACTCTTAGCCAACACGCATTGGCTACCTGTACGCTGTCACTGGTTTTGGGACAGGCCCTCCAATTCAACCCCCTGGAGTTGCAAGAGCTTGCGACCGCCGCTCTCTTGCACGACATCGGGCTCTTGCAGATCCGGCCTGCCGTTGTCCGCCATGCTCACGCTGCGCCCGGTCTTACCAAGGTCGACCAACAGGAACTGGAAACCCATCCCCGTCGCGCGGTTCTTATGTTGGAGCGACAGGGCGGGATTGAAGCTGCCATGCTCCATCTCATCGCAGATCATCATGTTTATCTTGATGACACCGGCTACCCGAAAGAATCACGTGGGCAATTTACCACCGACCGCACCCGCATCCTGATCGTCGTGGATCGATACGACGAATTAGTCACCGGATTCGGCGGAGCGTGTCCGCTCACTTCGCACCGGGCATTCCAACGTTTGTATCATGAAGCTCAGCAAGGCAGGCTCGACCAACGCATCCTCTCGTCATTTATCGCGAGAGTCGGGATCTATCCGGTGCATAGTTATGTGCGACTGAACACCAAAGAGTTGGCCGTGGTCACTGAGCTCAATCAGGAGAAGCTGCATCAGCCGACCGTCACCATTACACACCAACCGGGGGGCACCGAGTACCCCAATCCGTTTGTCGTCGACCTCGCACACCAAGACGACGCATCCAGGGCGCGAGCGATCGAAACAATCATCGCGATGGATTCCGGCTTAGTCGGATGAGCGTCAACCCCTATTCGTAGCGCAACGCGTCGATGGGATTAAGGCGAGCGGCTTTATTGGCGGGATATAAACCGAAAAACAAGCCGACGGCTACGGAGAATCCGAAGGCCGTCGCAACCGTGTTGCCCGAGATAATCGTGGGCCAGCCGGCGATTACCGTCGTCAAGCGCGCGCTAAGCACTCCAAATACGATACCGATACAGCCGCCCACCACGCTGAGAGTCAAGGCCTCGACCAAAAACTGTATCAAAATATGGGCCCGTTTGGCCCCTACCGCCATCCGAATCCCGATTTCCCTTGTCCGCTCCGTCACGGAGACGAGGAGAATATTCATAATTCCGATACCGCCGACGAGCAGTGAGACGGAGGCAATGGCCATCAACATGACCGTCAATGTTTGACTGGTCCCTTCCTGTACCTTTCCTAATTCGATCTGCGTACGAATCGTAAAATCGTCAGGTTGCCCCTGCTGTAATCGATGGCGAACCCTCAGAACTTCTCGAATTTGTTCCACTGCATCCGGCACATTCTCAGATCGGTCCGTGGACGCAAAAATCCCCCCGACCGTCCCTAGAAACAGTGTTCCGAAGACTTTCCGTTCTGCGGTAGTAAAAGGGATCAAGACCACATCATCCTGATCCTGACCATACGTATTCTGTCCTTTGGGAGACAATATCCCCACCACACGAAACGGAACGTTTTTGATTCGGATCAACGCCCCTACAGGCTCTTCCCCAGGGTCAAAGAGGTCATCGACGACGGTTTGTCCGAGAAGCGCCACGAGGGCGGCACTGTCCATGTCATCCTGATTAAAAGAACCCCCGCTTCTGATCGGCCAGTCACGGATGCTGATATAGCTGGGCGATACTCCTTGGACCGGGCTGTTGCAATTACGATGGCCGTTCACGATCTGCAGCACGTCCCGCTTAACCCAACCGGTATCACCCAGAGCGGGAATCTTCTTCTTCAGGTGCAGAGCATCCGCAACGGTCAGCGTGACGGCGCCACCTTGTGCACCTCGCACACCACCGATAGTCGTCGCCATGGGCCAGATCATGATCACATTCGTACCAATGGAGGCAATCTGTTTCTGGACGGCCTGCTTCGCCCCCTCGCCGATGCTCACCATCGCGATGACCGCTCCTACACCGATGACAATTCCCAGCATCGTCAAGCCGGCGCGCAGCCTGTTCCGCCCTAGAATGCGCAATGCCGTCACAATAGTCAGCCACACAAACGCTTGCATTTACATTCCTACAACATGCGATCTGTCTTCGGTAGCCCGATCGCTTAACACCTGACCATCCTTGATCGTAACCTGCCGCGAGGAATAGGCGGCAATATCGATTTCATGGGTGACAAGAATCACCGTGATGCCTTCCCGATTCAGTCCTTCAAGAATCTCCATGATCTCTCGGCTGGACTGTGTATCGAGATTGCCGGTGGGTTCATCCGCCAAGAGCAAGGAGGGCGATGTCACCAATGCCCGGGCAATCGCCACTCGCTGTTGCTGCCCTCCCGAAAGTTGTGTGGGGGAATGGTGCTCACGCCCGCGTAACCCCACACGCTGCAAGGCAGCGTACGCAAGCGATTTCTGTTCCTTTAGGGGAAGGCCTCGGTAAAACAGCGGCAATTGGGCGTTTTCCAACGCACTGGTGCGAGGGATGAGATTGAAACTTTGAAAAACAAAGCCGATTTGCTGGTTACGGATCTCCGCCAACCGGTCGGGCCGCAGATGACCAATATCCATGCCGTTCAGCCGGTACTGTCCCTTGGTGGGTTGATCAAGGCATCCGAGAATGTTCATCAGCGTGGATTTGCCCGATCCGCTCGATCCCATAATGGCGACGAATTCGCCTCGTTTGATGGTGAGGTTCAACCCTCTCAACGCCTGCACTTCGACATCACCGACTCGATAGATTTTCCAAATTTCCTCACAGGTGATCAACGCGCTCACGAATTTACCCAATTAGGATGAGGTCTGAAGACAAAAGGCCGAAGGGTTGGAGGCACACATGACATTCGGCAAGCCGTACCACATCCACCGTTTGTTTGACGTCATCGATGGCTCATCGAGAACGAGAGCGTTGTGGATTGCCGAATCCAGGCGGCAGTTCATTGGCCTTTCTTTCCCCGAACGGTTGCTCGATACCGACAACAACTGAATCCCCTTCCGTGAGGCCGCTTGACAAGACCTCGGTGCTGACGCCATCCGAAACTCCTGTTTGGATTGGTAGGACGACGAGGTCACCGCTTTCGACCTGTTTCCAGACAGTTTTCGACTGTCCCGCATCCAATCCTGAACGGACCGGGCGCATCCCGTCCGCCCTTGTCGGTTGTCCATCCGACCTTCGGCGATCTCCTTCGGTCTTCGGAGGCATGAAGCGTAACGCTGCATTAGGAACCTTGAGCACCTGGTCTCTCTGAGCCACGACAATCGAGACATTCGCAGTCATGCCTGGTTTTAACCGCAAATCCTGATTATCCACGCCGACCACCACGTTGTAGGTCACGACGTTCTGCACGTTCATGGGTGCAAGCCGTACCTGCTTGATGACGCCCGCGAAAGACTCGCCTGGATAGGCATCCACCGTGAAAACCGCGTTCTTGCCTTCCATCATCCCACCGATGTCCGACTCGCTCACGTTGGTGTCGACCTGCATTTTGGTCAAGTCGAGGGCGATCAGAAACAAATTGGGCGTGGCGAAGCTGGATGCGACCGTCTGGCCCACTTCTACGTTACGTGCCACAACGATGCCATCAACGGGCGACCGAATGACGGTATATTTCAATTCCAGCTCAGACGCGTTCAACGCCGCCACCGCTTGCTTGACTTGCGCCTCGGCGACCCGCAACTGTGCCTCTGCGCTTTGGAAATTGGTGAGTGCAACATCGACGTCGTTTTGTGACACAAACTGCTGCGGCAACAGCGACTGCACACGGTCAAGTTCACGTGTTCGCTGCGCTAAGTCCGCTCTAGATCGTGCGACGTTTGATCGCGCCATTTCCAGATTGCTGGCAGCTTGTTCCCGGCGGGCCTTGAACGGTTCAGGATCGATGATCGCCACTATATCTCCGGCCTTCACTCGTGAGTTGAAATCGGCATGAAGGCTTTTGATCATTCCTGACACTTGCGTACCCACCTGAACGGACACAACCGGGTTGATGGTTCCCGTGGCGCTGACGACCGAAACGATCTGACCGCGTTCGACGGGTACCGTCCGGTATCGAATGGGTGGAGTCCGCTCTCCGTTGAAAAATACGTACCCACCGATCGCAATGCCGATCGCTACGATACTAATAATGAAGCCGATACGTCGCATATATTGCACTTCAAATTTCACGCGCTAGTGTATCCTATCAGGAAGCCAACCGGGGATGCACCTTCCTTGCTTGAAGCGGGAAATGCACGTTTGAGCTTACCACGTGACCCTATGCTTACCAAGGAATGCGCCTACTCGGTGATCGAGAAACTCCGGAAAAGGCTGCTCTTCTTTGAGAAAAACGTGGGACTAGCTTGCCAAGAATCGCTCTAAGAACGTCGTCGACACGTGGCCTTTTTGAAAATCGGGATCATCAAGAATTCGACGGTGAAGCGGGATAGTGGTCTTGATGCCCTCGATAATGAATTCACCGAGGGCACGTTTCATACGAGCGACCGACTCCTGTCGATCACGGCCATGAGTGATGAGCTTTGCAATCATCGAATCGTAGTACGGAACGACCACCGAGCCTGATTCCATGGCCGAGTCAACCCGAATTCCGAACCCTCCGGGTTGGCTGTATTTGGTGATGAGCCCAGGAGAAGGAGTAAATTTCTCAGGATCTTCGGCATTAATACGACACTCTAAGCTGTGTCCTGTGAGGATAACATCCTGCTGCCGAAGAGAAAGCGGATGGCCGGCGGCCAGACGGATCTGTTCCTTAATCAAATCTACACCGGTCACCATTTCGGTGATCGGATGTTCCACCTGGATGCGGGTATTGACCTCCATGAAATAAAACTGGCGGTCTTTGTCCAGCAAAAATTCCACGGTGCCCACATTTCGGTAATGCGCAGCCTTCACTGCCTCCACCGCCACCCGACCGATCTCCCGGCGCAATTTTTCATCGACCACCGGGGATGGCGTTTCCTCGACCAATTTCTGATGACGCCGTTGGATTGAACAGTCTCGTTCTCCGAGATGGACCACCCGCCCGTATTGATCGGCTAAAACCTGCACCTCGATATGACGCGGCTCGAGAAAGTAGCGCTCGAGATACACGCCATCGTTGCCAAAGGTCGTTTTCGCTTCTGCCTGAGCGGCTTGAAAGGCGCGACCTAGATCTTCGGCCTTGTTGACGACGCGCATGCCTCGCCCGCCCCCTCCGGCCGTCGCTTTGATAATGACGGGAAAACCTATCTTCTGGGCCGCCTGCAACGCATCTTCCTCGCTCCGCAGTTCGCCTGGGCTCCCCGGGGTGACCGGAAGACCACGCTTCGCCACAATCTCCCGCGCCTTCGCTTTATCCCCCATCATGGCGATATTTTCGGAGCTGGGTCCGATAAACTTAATGCCGATTGACTCGCATACTTCAGCAAAATGGGCGTTCTCCGACAGAAATCCGTACCCCGGATGAATGGCATCGACTCCGGTAATCTCTGCGGCGCTCAAGACGTTGGGGATATTCCGGTAACTCAATGCCGATTCAGCCGGTCCCACACACACCTTTTCATCGGCCGATCGAACGTGCAACGCAAGCGCATCCGCTTCGGAATGAATGGCCACGGTCTTGATGCCGAGTTCCCTACAAGCACGGATCACTCGCAGCGCGATTTCTCCGCGATTTGCAACCAGAACTTTCTTAAACACGTCTCGGCTCCGATACGATAGGAGGGACAGCCGTTAGAGCAACTTATGAAGCGGCTTTGGGATCGATAAGGAACAGCGCCTGGCCATATTCCACTGACTTTGTGTTTTCCACCAAGATCTTGACAAGACGACCGTCCACTTCCGACTCAATTTCGTTCATCAGCTTCATCGCTTCGACGACGCACAGCACCTGGCCCTTTTTGACCGACTCTCCCTCTTCAACGTACGGGTCGGCGTCGGGGGAAGGAGATCGGTAAAACGTTCCGACGATGGGTGAAGTGACCGTCACAAACCCCGTGCCGGCGTCCGACATGGATCCTGCGCCTGAAACGGCGTGCGTCGGTTGTTGAGACGGGATTGGGACCGTCTCCTGTTCTGAAGTGGCGGGAAGCTTGGTTACGAGCTCATGACGGACGCGGATGCGGATCCCTTGTCGTTCGAATTCGAGCTCGGTCAAATTATTACGCCGAAGCAGGTCGATAAGTTCTTGGATTTGCTTGGTGGACCCCCCTGTAAGCGAGGTCTCATGGCTTGCCTCGGCCGAGGTCCGCGGCAGCACCATCCGACGAGTCTTGGCCTTCGAATGAACAGAACGGCGACGGCTCACCGAACACGCTCCACATAGGATCTGGTACGGGTATCGATCCGGATGACGGTGCCGACTTCCAAATAGAGCGGAACTTTGATCGTCGCCCCCGTCTCCACGACTGCCGGCTTAGTTCCTCCGGACGCCGTGTCCCCCCGGACACCGGGTTCCGCATCGACGACCTTCAGCTCAATGAAGTTTGGCAACTCGACGGCAATCGGGCGGTGCTCGTAGATGAGGATCTTGACGATCATATTCTCTTTCAACAAATCAGCGTTTTCTCCCAACTGATTTCTTTCAAAAGTCAATTGCTCGTACGTCTCAGTATCCATCAACGTATATGAATCTCCGGATGCGTACAGGAACTGCATGTCCCGCTCTTCCAAATCAGGTTCTTCGAACCGCTCTCCCGAGCGAAACGTTCGATCCAACACATTTCCAGAGAGATAGCTTTTTAGCTTCGTACGTACGAAAGCACCGCCTTTGCCAGGTTTTACGTGCTGAAAGTCGACGATATAAAAAGGCTCGCCTTCGACCATCAGGCGTACTCCGCTACGAAAATCCACCGTGGAAATCACTCGCCACTCCCTTCTGTTTAAGAAAGCAACCAGCCTGGTGATATCCTCAATGCGAGCTTACCGAGGTATTCTCACCGGAAGAACTCTTCGATCCGATAGCCGGTATTTGCTCGCATAACCCTCGCAAGGCCAGCAAATACCCGGTGGCACCGAACCCGGAGATCTGTGCCAATGCGACTCCCGACACATACGAATGCTGTCTGAATCGTTCACGTCGATAGATGTTTGACAAATGAACCTCGATGGTAGGCAAATCAACAGCGGCGACGGCATCGCGTATCGCGATACTGGTGTGAGTATATGCGGCCGGATTGATGATGAGGCCATGATAGCCTCGTCGTGCTTCTTGAATCCAGTTCACCAATTCTCCTTCATGATTGGACTGACGAATAACGAGTTCGACCCCAAGCTCATTGCCCAGCTTTATCAGCGACGCATCGATCATTTCAAGAGTCGCCGCCCCATAAATGGACCGCTCCCGATTCCCCAACAAGTTCAGATTGGGACCATGAAGAACCATGATGCGCAACATGTCGCGTGCGAGATCTCCTAATAAACCTGTCCCACCACACCGAGGGCGGCATTCTAGCAGTCCCCTCGCAGGGGGTCAAACCGTTGATGTGAGTGGTCAGTTAAGCTGGGATGTAGAAGAGGCTTGGGAACGTCGACGCATCTGTACTGAGTTAAGCCATTGCTCGAGCTGTGCGATCCTCGGATTTCTGGTTTTCTGTAGGGCTTGGCCGGTGAAATCGGCTGTAGAAGCGGGTCGTTCTTCTGAATGGAGTATGCTACAAGGCAACTTGTGAGTCTCGTCTATGGCGGACGGCGTCGTGTCGCCCAATGGGGATGTCACGCCCTCGCCACGAAGCCGGTCAGGGCCAAGACCCTCAACTTTAGCGGGTTTCTCATGCAATTGTCCCTGCGATTGTGTCGTTTCACGAGGTGTCGTCACGTCGAACCCGGCACGAAGAGACAAGGCTTCTTGGTCATGCGGATGTATGGACAAAATGACATTGCAGGACCGTATGACCGCTTGCTTCACTCCTTCAGCCGCGTAAAGCTTGGCCAATGTTCGGTGCGCTCGAAGATTATCAGGACTTAATTTTACGGCTTCTTCGAGAAGGGCTTTAGCCTTAACCGGTTGGTTCATCTGCTCATATGCGCGACCTAACGCCACCATGGCCGTGATGAAACCTGGATAGGTTTTCAACCCGTCTTCGAGAACAGCAACTGCCTCTTCCCACATACCGGCTTTCCCGTATTCTTCTGCTAGAGGAATAAACGCTTTGGAGCCAGGCTCTTTCGCAAAGGCTAAAGCCAGTCGATCAATTTCAGCGGCATTACCCACTTTTTTCGAACTTGAGGCCATAGCTTAGTTCACTCCATCAGGAATTCACGGCGAGATGAGATGAGACACAGCTCATGCACGGCAGTCAAAATTTCGTCGGCCAATCGACGCTTGGGCATCGGGCCTAGGACTTTCTGTTCGCCGGTGGCCGAGAGAATGACCACCGCATTGTCGTCGCTGCCAAACCCATGTCCGGCCTGCGAGACATCGTTAGCAATGATGAGATCCAGCCCTTTTCCTTTCAATTTGTCCTTCGCGTGAGACAATACTTGTTCAGTTTCCGCCGCGAAACCTACTACAATTTGCGATGTCCGACGCGCGGACAGCATCGCCAGAATGTCCGGGGTGGCTTCAAGCTCGAGCACGAGCTCAGATCTGCCCTGTTTCTTGAGCTTCTGTCCTGCCGGCGTTTTAGGCCGAAAGTCGGCAACCGCTGCAGCCATGATCAGGACCGTAGAGGAAGGGAAATGCCGACTCAATGCTTCACTCATTTCGCCGGCTGTATTGACCAAAACAGTGGTTATCCCTGCAGGCGGCGCAAGAGCAGTAGGCCCGGTAATCAAGATGACCTCCGCTCCTCGATCCCTCGCGGCTTCTGCAATGGCATATCCCATCTTCCCGGAAGATCGATTGGAAATAAACCGAACCGGATCAATAGGTTCCTGAGTCGGGCCAGCGGATACCAGCACCCGCTGTCCTTGCCAATCCTCCTGAGACGTCAGCGCGACATGTACCGCCTCCAAGATTCTTGACTCGGCGGGGAACCTCCCTTGCGCGACCAGTCCTGACGCCAACGGACCGACTTCAGGGTCAAGCACGACGATGCCACGCGCTCGGAGCATCTGCACATGTTGAACAACGGTTGGGTGTGTCCACATATCCCCGTCCATGGCAGGAGCGACAATCACGGGACATCGAGCATTCAGCAGCATCGTGCTTAACAAATCATCCGCCAAACCAAGCGCCGCCTTTGCCAGAAAATTTGCGGTAGCGGGCGCTACGATGATTACATGAGCTTGTCCGGGGAGCGCGAGATGAAGCATCTCCTCATGCGATTCGAAGAGGTCCGTAGCTACTCGCCTTCCAGACAGGACTTCGAACGTAAGAGGGGTAACAAATTTCGTGGCAGCATGAGTCATGACTACCGACACGGTGGCACCTTCGCGCGCCAGGGCCCGAAGCAAGCCGGCCGCTTTATACGAGGCGATACTGCCGGTTACTCCAAGCACAAGGCGCTTGCTCAACAGACGTGACGGCAATTGCTGGTCGTCCAAACGCTTACTCCTCAGCCGGGGCCGCAGTCGGTTGCACCGTGTCGTCGACGTACACACTGAGTTCCTTCTTGATTTCGCGAGCGTCCTCACCAGTCATCATCGCAATACGCTCGGTTTCTCCCTCCTTCCCTCGTTTAGCCTCCTTCATCGCATCGCGGGCTTCCTTGCCGGTCAAGTACTTGGCATGACCTCTCAGCACCTCGTCCAGTGCGATGGTGGTTTCTTTTGTGAAGCGAGAAGATCCGGCTGGTTTAGCGCCTTGAGTCAAGTGCTTCGCCCTCTGTGAGGCTACGATCACCAATCGGTGACGGGAGTCGAATTCATTCGATGTGTATTGCGGCAACAAACTCAGCATGTCGATCATGATAGGCCTTGCTCCTTGCTATAAAATGGGTGACGGCTCCCTTTCCACCGATTTTGCATCTTTTTCAAGAATAAAGCTTTGCTCCAACCAATGTATGTCCATCCGTTTGGTCTTCAGACGTTCCGCGACGAAAATGCTTTGCAGCTCACGGAGAGACTGTGTGAGATCATCGTTACGGACAATGTAATAGTATTCCCTGAAACACCAGACCTCTTCTTTCACCTTTTGCAATCGGCGAACAATCTCCTCCTGAGAATCTGATCCCCGACCTTTGAGTCGAGCACGCAGAATGTCCATCGATGGAGGGAGAATAAAGATGTAGACTGCGTCGC
>CAYXKP010000046.1:0-17994 GCA_964465695.1 uncultured Nitrospira sp. | reverse complement strand
CGTCGCCGAATTTTTTCTTAATCTGGAGCGCACCTTGGACATCGATTTCCAGCAGGACATCGATGCCCTGCTCCATCTTCTCCATCAACGGCTTCCGCGGTGTTCCATACCAGTGAGAATAGACGTGGGCGTATTCCAAGAACTCATTCCCCGCAACCATATCGTGAAATACTTTCTCTTCGATAAAAAAGTATTCCCGTCCGTGTTCTTCCCCTGGGCGTGGTTTCCTTGTCGTGAATGAAACCGAATGCCACAGATCAGGGACCGACGCCACGATCTGCTTGCACAAGGTAGTCTTTCCTGCTCCCGAAGGAGCTGAAACGATGTACAGGATTCCCCGACGGTCAGGACCTTGCCGGTTCCCCCGAACGCCCGGTGGATCGTTACTTGTGATTATCGCGGCGCTCATTCGACATTTTGTATCTGTTCACGGATACGCTCAAGTTCGGCTTTCATGCGAACCACACTGGCCCTCACAGCAGCATCGTTGGCTTTCGAACCAATGGTATTGACTTCCCGGCCCATTTCCTGAAGAAGAAAGTCCAACGTCTTGCCTATCGGCTCGATGCTCTGAACCTCACGCTCAAACTGTATCATATGGCTGTCCAGTCTGACCAATTCTTCTGTAATGTCGCACCGGTCTGCATAGAGGGCCAATTCCTGATTGAGTCGAGGCACGTCCGGGATTGAGTCCGCCAACAACTTCTCCACTCGCTGCTTCATGCGGTCGAAAATCTCCTGCGTAATGTGGGGAGCGCGGAGCGTTACTGCACTCGTACATTCACGCACGTGGCCAAGTCGAACCAGGATATCCTGCGCCAGCACGGCTCCTTCTTTTTCACGCATTTTTGCCATATCCGACACCGCCAGAAACCCGAGTTTCTCAACCAATTTGATGAGCTTCGAATCGTCGGCCTGCTGCTCGGAAAGCGTGAGGATATCCCGAAATCCTGTCATCAGCCCGATATCGATGGAACCTTTAATTTTCAGCGTTTGTTGGAGTGTACGAAGGGCCTGATGGTACTGCTTCGCTAGTCCAACGTCAAGTTGCACCGCGCGAGCACTTCCCCGATTTCCCTGTAGCAGCACCGTCAGATCGACTCTTCCGCGTGCACATTGTTTTTGGATCATCTTCTTGAAGCGTTCTTCCAGTCCACTCATCGATTTTGGCACACGAATAGACGACTCAAGGAAACGATGGTTAATCGACCTCACTTCAACGCTGACGGTCCCATCGGACCATACCCCCTGTCGCCGGCCAAATCCCGTCATGCTCTTGATCATTTCGGTAATTTTCCTTCCCAGTCACAGACATCGTAAATCGGGCAAACAAGGCAGCGAGGCTTTCGCGCGAGGCAGACATACCGGCCATGAAGGAGCAACCGTTGAGATACATCTGTCCACTGCGTTTGCGGATAGAGCGATTGCAGATCGCGTTCGATTTGCTCGGGATCAGTGGAAAGGGTCAGGGTCAGCCGATGAGCCACCCGTTTCACATGTGTGTCGACGACCACACCGGGTTTTCCAAATGCGGCCCCCAGGAGCACATTTGCCGTCTTTCTCCCTACACCTGGTATCGAGGTGAGTTCTTCCATCGTGTCGGGGACATGTCCCTTGAACCTCGTCGTAATGACTTGAGCACAGCCGATCAAGTTTTTCGCTTTACTCTTATAAAAGCCCGTGGATCTAATCAGGGGTTCCAATTCAGCCGTCGTCGTCTTTGCCATAGCCTGAGGTGTTGCATATTGCTTAAATAGAGTCGGGGTCACCTGATTCACCCGCCGATCTGTGCACTGAGCTGAGAGAATCGTAGCGACCAGCAGTTCCCATGGAGAACGATACGTGAGTTCCACGCGAGCCACCGGCATGGCGCGGAGAAGGCTTTCGGCAATCTCCGCTGGCCGGTCGAGAACAGCCTGTGCCTTCATGCGTATGGCTTTCTTCATGGCGGCCCAATTGTGCAAAGGTTTACTGAGGAGATGCAAGCACCAGTGCCTCATCCTGCGGCAGGCCGACAGTCTGATGTTCACCGATTGACAGAACTCTCACATGCGCTTCCAGTCGAGCAAGTAGAGGATGAAGCGTGGCTGGCTGGAGTGCCGAAATGCCAATGGCTCCGTAACGTCGGCAGAGCAACTCGACGCGCTGAGGTGACAGCTGGTCACATTTATTACATACAAGCAATCTCGGTATCGTATTCAAACGCAACTCATCAAGAATCGCCACGACTGCCGTAATCTGAATGTCGATGTCTGCAGCGCTACCATCGACGACATGGAGCAGGAGATCAGCCTCTCGTAGTTCTTCAAGCGTGGTCCGAAAGGCGCCGACCAGTTCTTGGGGAAGATCCCGGATAAATCCTACCGTATCGGTGATGATGACTTCACGATCCTCTGGAAACCGCAGACGTCGGCTCGTGGTGTCCAGGGTTTCGAACAATCTGTTTTGAGCCGACACCTGACTGTTCGTCAACACATTGAGCAATGTCGACTTACCGGCGTTCGTATAGCCCACGAGAGAAACGACTGGAAGTCCATGCCGTCCTCGCCTGGACCGTCGTTGGTCTTGCTGGCGTCCGAACTGTTTCAGTTCCCGTTCTAAATGCGTGATGCGATCGCGTACGCGGCGACGATCGGTTTCCAGTTTGGTTTCGCCCGGCCCCCGAGTGCCGATCCCGCCACCTAAGCGCGAGAGCTGGGAGCCTTTTCCAGACAATCGTGGGAGCAGATATCGTAACTGCGCGAGCTCCACCTGTACTTTGCCTTCACGGCTGTGGGCTCGGCGCGCAAAGATATCTAGAATCAGCTGCG
Source organism: uncultured Nitrospira sp. (assembly GCA_964465695.1). Classification (GTDB taxonomy): domain Bacteria; phylum Nitrospirota; class Nitrospiria; order Nitrospirales; family Nitrospiraceae; genus Nitrospira_D. Next base: position 15,184 of record CAYXKP010000046.1, on the reverse strand, counting down.
TCCGATCAATCACTTTAATATCAGTCATCTCTGAAATGGCTCGTAGCTGCGCCGGTGACAACGTTTGATCGAAAATCACCATGTCCGCGCCGCGATGAAGCGTTTGGATCAGAACGTCCTTCATCTTGCCACTTCCCAAGAGATATCGTTGATGCCCGTCCGCCGTCCGTTGTACGACACGATCGACCACCGTCACGTCGGCGGAAGTTGCCAGCTCCGCCAATTCGGCCAACCGCTCTTCCTGCTCAGACCGACTTTTTACAGAAGCGCTGACAAGTATCGCCGATTCCTTTCCGCTCTCTACCGCATAGTGTGCCCGCGCCTGCTGAATGTCTTCATCGAGCTCTTCGATAAATTGATCGAACATCATCGTCAGATTGTGGAACGGAACAGCTTGCAGCACGTTGAATAATTGACCAGTTGAATTGGGTGCGAGCAGATGCGCTAAATACAAATTTCCTGGTCGGCCATCCTCCGTGACGGAGAGGAGGCCAATAAGGTCAAGCCGCAAAAAGGCGAGGTCGGTCAGCACTTCTTGATTCAATGGCTGATCGTGCAGTTGCGTACGGATGAATCTCAAACCACGGAGCGATCGCGTACCCGCGCGGAACAAGGTCAGTGTTGTTGAAGACAACGTCAAATCTGTTCCCACTAATACTTCCTGAACTTGTCCACGCCTAGTCAACAGCACGCCGATCGGGCGACGTAGCTCGATGGTCAGCTGGGCCATTGCCTTTGCCAGCTCCGGGGTAATGACCTTGTCGGGTGGGACACGACGTCGGTAGAGTCGTTCTACCGACGCGACTTGGCTGGTGCGTAGTCCTGTGGTCTGACCTCGAATATCAGGAATGGGCTGTCTCCTTGTTTGTTAGAGAGATGGATATATGCTCGGGTCCTTCATGAATCGTCACGAATCTTTCCGTTGGAATGATGTCGAGATCAGAATGTAGTCGTGCTCCGCTCATCAACAGCTGACGTCCCGCCGAGGCGATCATGGCAGCGTTGTCGGTACAATACTCGATAGGCGGCAGCGATAGACGCATGCCCTCACGTGCCGCGCGTTCGCTCAGTACGCTTCTCAATCGTGAATTGGCTGAGACCCCTCCCACAACGGCAAGCGCACCTAGATTCGACTGTTGAAGGGCTGCAAAAGCTTTCGTGGTCAAGACCTGCACAATAGCCTCTTGGTAGCTCGCCGCTAAATCGGCTGTCTGCTTCGGTTGCAGAGGTTCATCCATTTCTCGCAATTTATACAACAAAGCAGTTTTAAGACCACTGAAGCTGAACTCAAGACTGTTCTTTGTCCTATGGAAGCGAGGAAATCGAATGGCCTGTGGATCACCGGAACGGGCGATTCGATCCACGGCTGGACCTCCGGGATACTCCAACCCAAGCATCTGAGCTCCCTTATCGAACGCTTCACCAGCAGCGTCATCGCGAGTGCGTCCCAATAGGATACATCGGCCACCAACTTCATGGCGATAGAGATGAGTATGACCACCCGATACAACCAGCACAACGCAGGACCGTGGGAAGGTCGGATCGGCAAGCCATGCCGAAGCGATATGGCCTTGCAGGTGGTTGACGCCAACGATTGGAATACTCAAACCGTAGCTCAAGGCTTTGGCGTAATTGACTCCCACCAAAAGCGCTCCAGCCAATCCAGGTCCTTGGGTGACTGCCACGGCAGCGAGAGAGCTTTTCAAGACTCGGGCGGTCGACAGGGCTTCTTCAACCACCATGTCGACCTTCCCAAGGTGAGCGCGCGCAGCCAACTCAGGAACGACGCCACCGAACTTTTCATGGACGGCCATTTGTGAAAACACAACGTTGGAGAGCACTTCTCCTTCACGATTGAGCACAGAGGCAGCCGTTTCATCGCAGGAAGATTCGATTCCAAGAATGGGTCCCGGAAGCCATTGAGCACCAGAGCGACGTTCTGACCGTGTAATGAAGGAATACATCGTGTTATAAATAGACCAAGAGCATTGATAACAAAACGGCCCCTGCAGCTATCCGCCGCAGAGGCCGCTATAAATGACATGCGGTTCTTGCAGATAACACAGGGACTAAACCCCCGCCATTGCCTCCTGCTCGATAAAAGTTGGAGCCCCGTCTCGCAGAACCACTTTCACCTTGCGGCTTTCTTTGAAACGTCCTCTGATAAGCTCGTCGGAGAGAGGGTCACCGATGGCCCGCTGAATAGCACGCCGCATTGGCCTCGCTCCGTACAACGGCTCATAGCCCTCTTTGATGAGCCACTGCTTGACTTCGTCATCGACCTCGATCTCGATCCCTTTATCTAATAGGCGAAGGTTCAACTCACGGAGCAGAATATCCAGGATGCTGTAGAGCTGTTCTTTCTCTAGTTGATGGAAGATAACGATTTCATCGATTCGGTTCAGAAATTCCGGACTGAACGATTTTCGAAGTTCCCCGAGTACTTCTTCCTTCTTCCGACGCGCGGCTTCGCCCTCCGTGCTCTGGAAACCGAGAGAAACACCCTTCTGAATCATTTTCGTCCCGATGTTGGACGTCATAATGACGACCGTATTTTTGAAGTCGACCTTGCGCCCGAGGCTATCGGTCAACACGCCGTCATCTAATACTTGAAGCAGGACATTGAAAACATCCGGATGCGCCTTCTCAATTTCATCGAACAACACGACAGAATAAGGCCGACGGCGAACTTTCTCGGTCAGCTGCCCCCCTTCTTCATACCCAACATAGCCGGGAGGAGCTCCAAAGAGCCGAGAACTCGTAAACTTCTCCTGGTACTCGGACATATCGACACGAATCAACGCCTCTTCGCTGTTGAATAGAAACTCGGCCAATGTCCTGGCCAGTTCCGTCTTGCCTACGCCCGTTGGACCCAGGAAAATAAACGAGCCGATCGGTCTCCGAGCTTCTTTCAAGCCGGCACGGGATCGACGGATGGCCCGGGCGACCGCTGAGATAGCCTCATTTTGGCCGACGACTCGTTTATGGAGAAACTCCTCCATGCGCAACAGCTTGTTTGACTCTTCTTCCTCCAGCTTAAAAAGCGGAATACCGGTCATTTTTGAGACGACGTAAGCGACGTCCTCCTTACCGATTATGGGCTTGTTCTTTTCCTGATTCTTTTTCCATTCTCGTTTTGATTCATCGAGTAGTTTACGCAGCCGCTCTTCTTCCTCACGATGCCGTACGGCTTCTTCGAAATTCTGCATGGAGATTGAAAGTTCCTTTTCTCGCGAAACTTTCTTCAGCTCTTGCTCCATCGCTTTCAGTTCAGAAGGGAGCGCGTAGGTCTGGAGCTTCGCCCGGGACCCGGTTTCGTCGATCAAATCGATCGCCTTGTCGGGAAGGAACCGATCGGTGATGTACCGATCCGACAGCTTGACGGCCTCGACAATGGCGTCTTCCGTGATTTCCACTCCATGATGTTCTTCGTATCGGTCCCGGAGTCCTTGGATGATACGGACAGTTTCGTCGAGATTGGGAGGCTGAACGTGAATCGGCTGAAATCGCCGTTTCAATGCACCGTCTTTTTCAATATGCTTCCGGTACTCATCCAAAGTCGTGGCTCCAATGCATTGGATCTCGCCGCGGGACAAGGCCGGCTTCAGCATGTTGGAGGCGTCGATTGATCCTTCTGCAGCGCCCGCTCCAACCAAGGTATGCAGCTCGTCGATAAAAATGATGATATTACCGGCTTGGACAATTTCCTTCATCACGACCTTGAGACGTTCTTCGAACTGCCCCCGATACTTGGTGCCGGCGACGAGAGAACCCAGATCCAAGGCGATCACTCGACGAGAGAGCAGATTGTCGGGAACTTCAGACTGAACAATACGCTGTGCAAGCCCTTCCACAATGGCGGTTTTTCCGACACCGGATTCTCCGATCAGGACGGGATTATTCTTGCTCCTTCGGCTGAGGATCTGCAAAACCCGTTCGATTTCATCGGCTCTGCCGATCACCGGATCCAGTTGGCCTTCTTGGGCCAATTGAGTCAGATCCCGTCCGAATTCGTCGAGGGCGGGAGTATTACTCTTCCGATCACGCTCGCGAGGAGCCGACTTTCGCAGAAATGTCACCGTTAACTGGCGTGCAGTGAGAAGGTTGGCGCCCAAGCTCCGAAGGATTTTCCCTCCGATTCCCTCTTCTTCACGAAGAAGGCCCAGGAGAAGATGTTCGCTGCCGATATGATTGTGGCCCAACAGACGAGCTTCTTCGACACCGTATTCGATAACTTTCTTCACGCGTGGACTAAAGGGAATCTCGCCGAACGTCATGGTGGTTCCTCCGCCAGGCAGATTCCGCTCAATCTCCAACCTGATCTGCTCTGTAGAAAGTCCCATCTTTTTCAGGATCATAAGGGCAATGCCGTCGGACTCACGAAGTATGGCCAGGACGAGATGTTCGGTCCCCAGATAGTCGTTTTGGTGCCGCTCGGCCTCCTCGCGCGCGAGGATGATGATCTTTCGACCTTTGTCCGTGAATCGTTCGAACATCCTGCCTCCTTCTTAGTGAGTGCAACCTCGCGTTCGAGCAAAACCGTTGAAAAATCTTGGCCTAATTCTAACCACAGTATTCTTGAGAGTCAAGGTTGGGCAGAGAAGGAGACAGCATGACGCACGACAGCCACGTCATTTTCTTTTCTCCTCCCCATGACGTGACTGTGATTGCGATTGGCGTTCGTTGACATGAAAAGAAGCATCCCGATACAATTCACCGCTTTTGACGCTCTTCCTGCATAGAGGATCCATGAAAAGCAAGAGTATCGGAATTCTCACCAAGCCAAAGTTCCCGGAAGTCAAAGCCACGTTGCTGGGGGTTGTTGCCTGGCTCCGAGCACGCAGCATCACTGTCATTCTTGACACAACGTCCGCAACATTACTGAACGAACCGAGCGGAATTCAGAAAACTCAACTCGCCGAAAAGGCCGACGTGCTCTTGGTGCTGGGGGGAGACGGAACCATTCTGAACGCGGCACGATTGGCAGCAGAACGGAGTATTCCTATCCTAGGGGTCAACATGGGGGGGCTCGGATTCTTAACCGAGGTGCGGCTGGACAATCTCTATCCATCACTGGAACGAGTGTTCGCGAACGACTTCACCATTGATGAACGACTGATGTTGGCGACACACGTTCATCGGCACGGAGAAACAGTCGCACGAGGGATCGTGCTCAACGATGTCGTTATCAGTAAGGGAACCCTCGCTCGTATGATTGAACTCCAGATCGCCATAGGAAGTCAGTTCGTGACCAATCTGCGAGGCGATGGCCTGATCATCGGAACACCGACCGGTTCTACCGCCTACTCCCTTTCTGCAGGGGGTCCCATTATGAACCCTGCGCTTCAGGCACTCATCTTGACACCGATCTGTCCTCACACATTGACGCATCGCCCGTTAATCGTGCCGGGTGATGTGGTGATTGAAGTGACATTGACAAGCAAAGATGACGGATCAATGGCCACACTCGATGGTCAAGTCGGCGTCGCCATGACACAGGGCGATACGGCTGTAGTCCGGGCTTCAGACTATCGGACGAAGTTGATTAGATTTCCCGAAAGCCACTACTACGAAGTGTTGCGGGAAAAACTAAAATGGGGACACGGATGAAGGGCGAAGAGTCCACTACTTTGATACAGTTCTCTGTTCAATATATTTAAGCATGTCTTGGTTGGCGGCAAACTTGAACTCTCCGATACAGTCGGCTTTCCCTGCAAATGAGCGTTCCGCTACATCGAGTGCCCGTAAACCATTTACATCGACTGGACGACTGTGCCGCTTTCTGAGAAGCGAATGCAACTGGTCAAGTACGGTCTTAATGTCTTTCCCGTCGCTCTTGGTCGTCAGATAGCGCTCCACGACCTCCGCGCACCAATCTCCGTCACGCTTCGCAACGCCGACGAGGCCTTCGCTCGCTTTTCGAGCCCAACCGGCCAAAAATACGCCATCCATTACCTTGCCTGTAGATTCATCATAGGCCTGAAAAAGCGCATCATCGGGATCATTACCGGTCTTGTTCGGGTTCGTGGTGAACATCCCATTCTTATAAGGTAGACCGACGGTTTCATCCACCTTGTCTCCGACAGCAAAGACGACGGAATCACAGGGAAATTCATAATACTGTTTCAACCCGACCGCGACGGTATCTTCACCCTTGGGATCCAACCGGTTGTCTTCCATTTCAAGCCCACGAACCCGATTGTTGCCGTCTACCAGAATCCGCTTCGGCGACGCAAGAAAACGGAACCCCATCTTCGTCTCGGTCGTTTTCGGCTCGCATTTAGTAAACTCGTCGATGAAGGCCTGCAAGACCTCATCGGGATTTTGGCCCACCAGGACCAGACGGTCCTTGATCCGCCCAAACTCGGCTCTGATCCCCTCGAGATCCATATTGGCACAAATGCTGCGGATCTCTTTTGGGTTGTACTTCCGTTCCACGGGCCCCCGTCTGACAATTGCCGTGACCCGTTCAACTTTCTTGTAGCGGATCAACCAGTGGGCAATATCCACCATCACATCTCCCGCCCCGATCACCGCGACATGTTTTCCCATTTCAAATGGGCGGTCGCCGAAGCCCGGTAAACGATTGAAGTGATAGACCACGTCTTTTGCGTGAAACACACCCTGGGCCGAATCTCCCTCGACACCAATCGCCTTGGTACCCTGCGCGCCGATGGTGAAGACAACCGCGCTGGCTCCCAGTCCCCGTACATCATCGACCGTAAGGTCCTTTCCGTTCCCGATGGAGACATTCCCGAAATAATGAACGTTCTTCTGTTGAAGAAGTTCCCAGTACTGTTTTTTGAGACCGCCACGGAGTTTCAGCTTAGAAGGAAATATTCCGTATTCAGCCAACCCGCCGAATTTAATATCACGATTCAGAATAATGATTTCGTGTCCGGCTTTTGAAAGCGCGCCGGCTACAGCCATACCAGCCGGTCCCGCTCCAGCCACGATTACCACATGCGCCTGTGTCCCGCTCATACAGTGTTCCTCGAGAAATTACGTGTAGAAAAACCTTGAATATCAACGGCTCGCGGACTGTACCATAGCTCTTCCCGCACTGTCAAAAAGCACCGACGGCGGACTGCACAAGCAGGCAGACTTGCCTTGCATGCGTCACTCCTGTCGTTTACAATGCCGCCCATTTCCAGACCAGGTTCCATGAGAATGACCTTGCTATGCCTACCGGCGAATCGCTCTCTCTGCAGCCAGATAAAACGCTGACACTTCCCATACGCTACCGTTCGATCCGGAAGAGCAGTGGAGTCCCACCTCTCAAAGAACTGAGCCCCGATGAAGCGTACATAGTCCCCGACTTTGAACTTGCTGAGGAATTGATCGCCCATGGTGCCGACAGCGCACGCATTGCCGTCGGCCCACATGATCCTGCTGAAAATCAGTATCCGGGGTATTCCCGATCCACGGCCGGCAAACAGCTCGTCCCCGATTCACCGTTCGATTTTAAGCAATCGATCGTCATTGTTCTCCCAACCTACAACGAACGTGCAAATGTTGAAGCATTGGTTCAGGCCATCAGCCAGTATCTGATGACCGATATCTTGATCGTCGATGATAATTCTCCGGACGGGACCGGAGAATTAGCTGATAGGCTCAGTCGCAAGCATGGACATGTACATGTCTTGCATCGGCCCAAGAAACAAGGGCTCGGGCCGGCTTATCTAGCGGGATTCCGGTGGGCGCTGCAGCACCATTACGGCCTCATCATAGAAATGGATTGCGACTTTAGCCATGCTCCCTGGGATCTGCCCCGCTTGGTACACCGCAGCCGCACTGTCGACCTGGTCATTGGGAGTCGCTACGTCCCCGGCGGCGGAACCGAAAACTGGAACGCCAGTCGTCGAATCGTCTCGCGTTGCGGGAATGCCTATGTCAGCCTTTTCTTAGGCTCGACCATTCGTGACTGGACAGGAGGATTCCGCTGCTATCGTCGCGAGCTCTTGACACGGATGAACCTTGCGACCGTCCGGGCGAAAGGGTACATCTTTCAAGTAGAGCTGGCCCGGCGAGCCCTGCAGCTGGAGGCTAGGGTCGATGAATTACCCATCCGATTTTGCGACCGCATTGAAGGCCAAAGCAAGCTGGGCTGGCAGTCCATCGCCGAAGCCCTGATGGAAGTACCCAAAATGTACCTTCAGAGCCTGGGTGGCCGATAGATCTTCTCCTTCCGCTTTCGTTCTTTCGCGGCTTCTCTTCGCGTCAATCGAATGCGAACGGCGCCGTCCGTAGTCTGACATAAACATAGCGCTCCATGAGTCGACGCAGGACCGTATGAAAGAAACCTCCGGATCGGGTGGATCGAGCTTCGTTAAATCAATGATGAGTTCGTCCTTCGCATTGGCCAAAATTCCGTCCAGCAGACTGCTCTTCATCGGGATCACAGCTTCCGACGGTTGAAAGATCAAATCGAATCCCTTTGCCGCTGTCGGTCGCATAGGATACCGCCGATCATAGATCATTCCATAGGCCGGAATACCGTAAATGATTCTCCAATTTCCCAACAGAATATGCAGCTCCGTCCCATGGATGTACAGCCCTCCCGTTGTGATAATTCTCCTCGCAAAGGTCTGCGGTTGACTCAAATAGAAGGTCACCCGCTCGTTGGCTTTCGCTTCCGCCAGCGCCTCTGATATGCGTAAGGACAAGAGATCGAGTTCCTCCTCCGTGAAGGCTGGAACCAGAGGAGACTCGCCACGTATCCATCGCTGCAGGGCAATCCAATGCTCCTGCACCTTCAATCCCGATAAAATCATCCGTAATTTTTCCGGTTCGATCGTGAATGGATGGCTATGGTGGCTCGGCGGCCATTCCGAAAGCACTTCCAAATCCTCTTCCAGCCGCACAAAGTTGACCGGATCTTCATAAATGATCCGTGACGGGACATGCGGAGCGGCACAACCGACCGAAATCGTGCAAATGGTAAAGAGCAGGGTAACGGTCCAGTCTTTCCGTTTCTTGGTTTCCCGGCTCACCTCACCCATCCCGTTCATCCTTCACTGATCGTGACAGTCATCTCAGCTCGCTCCAGTGGATTATCTCGCCCATCACGCTTCATGCTGACAATCTTATCGGCAACTTCCATTCCACTCACCACCTCCCCGAATACCGTATATTGCCAATCGAGGAAATTGGCGTCAGCCACGCAAATAAAGAATTGCGACCCCGCGCTATCCGGATCGTTCGCGCGAGCCATCGAAACAATGCCTCGCTTGTGCGGTCTACTGTTGAACTCGGCCTTCACCTTATAACCCGGCCCGCCCATTCCGTGGGAGGAACGGTCCGAGTTTTTACTGTTGGGATCTCCTCCTTGAATCATGAAACCGGGGATGACCCGGTGAAACGTCGTCCCATTATAAAACCCGTCTCTAGAAAGTTTGACGAAATTGTTGACGTGGCCGGGAGCCACATCCTGAAAAAACCGGAGCACAATTTCTCCAAGAGATTGGCCCTTGCTTGTTATGGCGATCGTGGCCCGCATCGTGTCGTCCCTATCATCCATTACGTTCATCCTTTCTGCGTGGATTCAGCGAAATACAAATGGCGGGGGCGCCACTCCCGCCTCCAGTCCTTGATTGACGGCCATCCAGGTATGGCCATCATCGCTGCGAAACACTCCGGAAGTCGTTCCGGCATACAGACTCTTATCCCCTGAACCGATCAACACTTGCACCGCAAGGTTGGCCAAGCCTTTATTGACCGGAATCCATTGCTTGCCTTTGTCCACGGTCTTAAAAATCCCATTTCCGGTCGCCACCACGACTCCTTGATCACTGAACACAATACCCCGAATAGAGTCGTTGGGCAGCGCCCGGCTGATCGGCCTCCACGTCAGTCCGCCGTCTACGCTCCGAAAGACCCCGCCGTCGAACGTCCCGGCAAAAATATTCTGGTCCTGATCAATGACTAAAACACGAATGAAATTTTCGATCATTCCCTCGTGATCTTTCAACCCCTGCCGCATACGAACCCAGCCGGTCGAGCGAGGGCTGAATCGAAAGATGCCTTTACCGGAAGTCCCGGCGAATAAGGTTCCATCGGCCGAGCGGGCGAGTGCGTGGACTAGAATATCATCCAATCCCGAGGTCACAGGCATCCAATGATCTTGGGAGTCATGCAGGCGATACACGCCGTCCCCGGTACCGGCAAAAAGTTCACCCTCAATCGCCAGTAAGGCCTTGACTTCGAGCCGTTTGAGCCCCGCATTGACCGGCTGCCAGCTGTTCCCTTCGTCGCGCGAACGAAATACTCCCCCACGAAACGTCCCGGCATAGACGGCGCCGTCTTTCGCGGAAGCCAAGCTCAAGATAAAAGGATCGGTGATACCACTTCCTACTCGATCCCATGTCGCACCACGATCCATGGTGCGAAAAATTCCATGCCCGAAGGACCCGGCATAGAGGACCCCCTTGTCACCTATCACCAGAGCCTGCACGCTTGCTGCGGATGGTTGTGATTCCAATACCGCCGACGATTCTGAGACTTCCACCGGCGGTGACAATGGCGGATCGGAAGCCTGGAGAGTCCCGCCAACGGCCGAATTGAAAAGAACAGTCCATATTAATGTGACAAGGGCGGTCACGGACATACGCCGAGCATTTCCTGTTCGATACTTCATCGTACCCTCGTGCCGGCGGTTTTGATCCGCAGATCAGGATCGAGCGGCAAATCAATTTCCCCTCGGTCCTGATTCCGTCCGAAAAGTCTGGCACCGAGGATCCCGATCTCGTACAACGCCATCAATGGAACCGCCATTAAGAGCATGGTAAAGAGTGTGGCGTCAGGAGTAACGACGGCAGAAAGAATGAGACACAATAAAACGGCATGTTTACGGTAATGAGCGAACGTATCTCCCGAAGCCACTCCGGTCACAGCTGCAAGAGTCATGGCCAAGGGCAACTCGAACGCACACCCGAAGATGAGCAGGAATTTCACGTTAAAGTCTATGTAGGTACCGACGCTTAACTGCGGCGTGATATCACGATCAAGTCCGAAACTTACGAAGAAATCGATCACCAGCGGCAAAATCACCACATTGCAGAAGATCAATCCGAATGCGAACAACCCTCCCGCCACCATAAACAGCGGGATCGCCCAACGCTGTTCTTTCGGTAACAGGGCGGGTTCGATGAACTTCCAACACTGATAAAAAATGACCGGCAAGCTCAGAATGAAAGCTGCCAACAACGAGACCTTGATGGATGCGAACAGTGCCTCCGTGGGGCCATAGAACGCCAGTTGGTTGGAAAACGGTCGGTTGAGCCAAGCCACCATTTCGGCGGAAAAAGAAAAGGTCAGTACTAAGGAACCCAAGACCGTCGCACCAATGATGAGCAGCCGTCGCTTGACGGCTTGAATGTGAGAGGCAAGCGGATGGATGGTTTGTTCCATATCAATACATTCTGCCGCTTACGGAGTCAGTGCCCCATCCGCCTGCTACCGAGCCAGCTCGGGCTTTTGTTCGCGGTAGAGGCGAATCAGCTCCGCGAGCTTGTCTTTCTTGGCCAGTTTTTCCTTCTGTATCCGCTTTTTTTCGATTTCCTCGGACGGGGTCAGGACATGGCGCCTCTGCAACTCGTTCAGTTCAAGGTCCAGGCGATGATGGGAGGCTTCAAGTTCCCGGAATTCGGTGTTGGAGTGGCGCAGCTGCTCGACAATCGCATCTTCCGTCAACATAACGACACCTCCTGGTTAAAGTGAGTCCGTTGAAGCTGATTCACCTCCTGACGCAAGTCTCCTGTCCCGTTGCGGGCCGCTCGATACCACGAGCGGATTCATTTCCATCAGCACGGCATCTTCAATGGGATTCGCGTAGTAACGAGGGCGACTGCTGAACTGAACAAAACCTAGACCAGTATAGAAAGACCGCGCTGAATCGTTCGAGGCTCGGACTTCGAGGACTGCGCGGGTCGCTGCTTGCCCCAGTCCCATACGAAGGGCTTCAGTAACGAGTGCTCCTCCAACCCCCCTCCTTCGCATCGATTCTCGCACCGCCACATTCATCAATCGCAACTCTTCAAAAACGATCCAGAAGCAATGGTACCCGATGATTATGGGTGTTGCATCTGTCGTCGACCCTTCATGTTGCTTTGCCACGAGAAAGTGTGCGAATTGGTTGCTCGTTAGCTCAGCCTCCAACATTTTGCGCGTCCAGGGGGACGAGAAGCAAGCCTCTTCCAGCGCGAGGACGGCCGGCAACATATCCGGCGTCGCCGGGACAATCTCAAACTCAGAAAGCACCATGTGACCGGTCCACCTTTACCGATGCGACCGCCGTCGGCCCCGAGCCAATCGCTCGGCAGCCTTAGTTTCCACCCGCTGCCGGCGTCTCGCCACGGCTGAAACAGCTCCCGACCGTTCGTATTGGAGTTCCGCTTCAGCCCGCTGAATATAGAGCGGTACAACGAAATCTCCGGCCATTTCACCCTGTCGAAGTCGTTCCATCCCGATACGTGCGACTTGAATAGCCGAAGGCTTGAAGACATGACTTGGCCCTACCGTCAGAGTGACAGACTTTGGTAAGACCGCTCGAATCTCGGACTCCAAAGACAACCAGCCGCCCCCGAACACCAACGTATGTTCGGTGAGGCTCTTCACGAAAGCTCCCGGCGTTCCAACCTGTTCGCTGACAACACGATCTAATCGTCCGTCTCCACTTCGACGAAAAATAGCCCAATACACTTCCCCACGACGGCTGACCAGCATCGGACAGAGGGGAACCGTTTCCATTTCCAGGCTCTTTGCCATCGCCTCCAGCGTCGGCACCAAGGCGAGAGGTAGACCGGTCGCTCTCCGAAGTCCCAGGCACGTTGCAATACCCACTCGGAGACCTGTAAACGAGCCCGGACCGATGGAACAGGCCAGACCACTGAGGTCGCCAAGCTGCAACCCAGACTGAGAAAACAGTTGATCGATGGCGGGCAAGACAAGGGAACCATGCGCACCCCCAGCCTCTTGTTCGAACACAGCGAGGATACGGCTGTCTTCGAGAATCGCGACACTCTGCCACGTTGTGGCCGTTTCAACTGCAAGAATTTTCATCGATGATTAGGAGACCTGACCTAAGTCCTCCGCTCTTATGGCTTGATTGTGATGTATCTCGTGGAAGATGACGTGCACCGAGCCCTGTCCACGACCATCGTGGAGAGAAATCTTGAATGGACGGAATAGCCGAACATCCGAATCATCAACGGCCCGTACTGGGATGCGTTCCGATTCGTCGAGCGGCCGAAAATCGTCATACTGAATCATCGCCTCGACATCCCCGCTCGACCCAAGCCATTCTTCCTGTACCACGAGCAATCGGCGGTCTAGCCATAGACGGCGGGTCGGCAAGCGTGATGGATTTGTTCCCCCGGTTGCCGTGGCATAAACGTCGAGACGATATCGACCTTTCTCTTCCACCACCGTAACCATTTCATCCGTGGCGATTGAGTTCGTCCCCAACACGCCACCCACCGCCCAGACGGTCAACTGAGAGAAACGAGCCAACTTCCCTCCATCTTTCATATCGGACCGGTGACCGGCATAGGTTTTTCCCTCGAAAGGCAAGCGGAGCTTGTACCGATCATCAGCTTGAACAAAGTCGAACAGCTCGCTTCCGAGAGGAGTGAACCCTCTCAGCCGCAAAGCGTCCGGCCGACGATAATAGACGGCGCCCTCGACCCGCGAGGCAATCGGGATGAGGCCACCTCGGACTTTTGCGCTGAACAATCCCTTCAGAGATTCAATGGCCGCTTCACGATGGCGCAAAAGAGTCGTCAATTCCTGTGCCGTTACCGATCTCAGCGGGAGTTCTTCCTTCGGGGTTATGAGAGCACAACCGGCGAACAGAAGGATCGTAATACAGAGGCCTACCAAGCATGTCAGCCTTCTGCTGCTGCCCTTGGATTCATAAGGAAGCAGCCGTTGATCGCGATCCAGGAGTCGCATGGCACAAGACCATTCTGAGGCAGCCTGAGGAAGCACTGCACCCTGCCCGGCGCCCGCCTCCTCAAACCAATACCACATCCAATGCCTCTCGCACTTCCCGGATACCGATCAACTCCATCCCCTCCATAGGATCGAGCTTCGCCAGATTTCGTTCAGGCAGAATGCATCGTTTGAACCCCATCTTGGCGGACTCGCGGATGCGTAATTCAGCCTGACTCACGGCACGTACCTCACCGCCCAGTCCCACCTCTCCCAATAGTAACGTCCCCGGCTCGACCGGCGTCTCCCGTAAGCTCGATGTAACGGCTGCGACGATCCCCAGGTCAATTGCCGGCTCGTCGATATGCATTCCTCCAACGACATTCACATACACATCCTGTCCGGAAAGATGCACTCCCAGCCGTTTCTCCATGACGGCGAGCAACAGCGATACTCGATTGACCTCCACTCCGTTGGCCATTCGTTTTGGCATGGCATAGGTGGTCGAAGAAACCAACGCTTGCAATTCAACCAGTATCGGTCTCGTACCTTCGAGACTCGACACCACCACAGATCCGGTACTCCGGTGAGGGCGTTCCGCAAGAAACAGCTCTGATGGATTGCTGACTTCCTCGAGGCCGGCATCCTTCATCTCAAATACACCGATCTCATTCGTCGATCCGAAACGATTCTTCACGGCGCGAAGTATGCGGTAGCTGTGCCCTTTATCTCCTTCAAAGTACAAGACAGTATCGACGATATGTTCCAGCAACCGCGGGCCGGCAATCGCCCCCTCTTTCGTCACGTGCCCGATGATAAAGACCGGGATACCGGCTCGTTTTGCGAACCACATCAGTTGCCCGGCAACTTCCTGGACTTGGCTGATGCTTCCGGGTGCGGAGGTAATTTGTTCCGTATACACCGTCTGAATCGAATCGACCACGACGGCAGCCGGCCCAATCTCCTGGACTGCTTTCAGAATCTGTTCAAGGGAAGTTTCGGCGAGAATGAACAGATGCGGATGCTCGATGCCTAGCCGCTGCCCCCTCATCTTGATCTGCCGGGGAGACTCTTCTCCGGAGACGTAGAGGACCGGCGCTTCTTTCGTTGCCAACCGTGGCAAAGCTTGCAAGAGTAGTGTCGTCTTCCCGATTCCGGGATCGCCACCGATTAAGATCACCGCGCCGGGAATGACTCCACCTCCCAGAACTCGATCGAATTCACCGATACGGGTGAGCCGACGATCCTCTCCCAC
>CAYXKP010000045.1:0-28802 GCA_964465695.1 uncultured Nitrospira sp. | reverse complement strand
CGATGCATCCCGTTTTGCTCAAAGATATAAAGCATGCCGCCGTTTGGGGGCAATGTATCTCGAAAGGCAAGCCCGAAGAGCAACTTTTCCGGCGTGTCCGCCACTTCAGCTTCCAGCTGAACACCGCTCGGAAAGGTGACGACGATGACGCTCGATTCCTTGCGCTCGACGAGGAAAACGGAAGCGCTCATCAGGAGAAGAGCAAGCAGAACCATCATGATGATCCGCTTTTTCCGCTGTTCTCGATCGCTCGCCTGGGTTCGATCAGATGCCATTGAAGATTGCCCGATGGGTTGTTTTTCTGTGGGGCGAACGGCCCCCTGCACCAGAATGACCTAGGTCTTCTGATCGGACTCCGTTCAGTTGACTTGGAAAAGAATGGCGGAATAAAATAATTTTACGTGCCTGCTCCCCAAAAGTAGACGGATGCCACTATGGTGTGAGCCGCGTGAACTTGTCAATATTCAGTCTTATCGAGTAAGTTTTTGGGAGTGAGAAGGAGGCTTGGGTCATGGCGTTATTGATTACGGATGAATGCATCTCGTGCGGAGCATGCCTGCCGGAATGTCCTAACGAGGCAATCTTTGAAACCAGAAGCGACGCGGAAACGAAGGGCAATCACGTCGGCGACGGGCAAGGCGTCGGCGACAATATTTATGTGATCGCACATGATCGCTGCACCGAGTGCGTCGGGCACTTCGATGAACCGCAGTGTGCCGCGGTGTGCCCCGTTGATAATTGTTGTATTTCAGATCCTCTCTATCCTGAAACGACCGAGGTCCTTCTGGAAAGGGCGAAGACGTTGAATCCCGATAAAGCGATAGATCCCGCCAAAGTATGGAGCGGCGTCAGAAACTGACAGTCTTCAACTGAGTTATTGCAAGGGCCCTGGTTCAAGATGAACCAGGGCCCTTGGTTTTGGGTTGTTCCGGCTGACAAAGAAAAGGCCTCGGTGAACTCCACCGAGGCCTTTTCGCTGTTCGCAATCGAAATGAGCTACTTCAGCATAAGCAGCTTGCCGCCGACATGGCCAGGATGCAAGTGACAACGATATTCAAGAACGTTTCCCGCTCCATAAAACAAATCGCTGGTTGGAATACCGATATACTGCGTTTCGCCTGGCTTTAGCACGATCTTGGTATGCAGAACAGTTGGTGCCGCTTGATTCACGGCGGCGCTGAGCTGGAACCCGTGTTCAGCCGTGGCATTGTTCGTCACTCTCAGCAGAACCGGAGCACCGGGACGCGATTTGAAATCAATGACGGTCATCGGGGGATACCAGGTCTTCATGTTTCCGATTTCGATTGAGAAAAATGAGGCATCCACCGTCAGTTCCTTAAACGGCTGGCCGACGACAGAACCGGTCTCCAGGTCACCGGTCTCCACGCCGCCTGCTTGAAGCGCATACGACCCCGACACCCCCCCTCCGAGTACCATCCCAAGGCCGAGGAAGACCGCCAACAATGTCTTGCCCATGACTACCCCCTTGCAAGTATAAGAAGAGACAGATAGAGGCTTGTGAGTCTGTTCCGCAAAACTATGGAGGACGCCAACACTTCCGGTAATGTGCACCCTCGATCTCTAACATTCTTTGCAGACATTTAGCCCGTCACAAGGCGTTCCTTATAACACAGGGGACAAAATGGAAGCAACCGATTTGGCATAGCCGAGGCCGCGCGCAGCTTACATATTGCCTGACCAACCACCCTCGGAGAGCTGCTCAGCGCACGACACAGAGGGGCGCGTGCGCCAGCGCCTCCGCTTAAGTATTTTCCGAACATTCCGATACGGCAGTTGAGGAGCTGCAGCATGCCCATCATTCTGGCGGTCAATGGAATCGTGGAAACGTATCCGGTCAAGCCGGTCGGTCCACGGATCGGCCGTGCAGAATCCATCGGACAACGGGAGCATCATGGCCAACATTCCTCTTCACCGGATCATTCAGCCTTGGCGGCGCAGACGGCTTACGAACGGCAGAACATCGGACGGCCACACCTGACACCCGCGATCCTCGCGCGTGATTTGATGAGCACTCCGGTCTTTTCCCTTCCATCCGACAGCACGTTGGTCGACGCCTGGACGAGCATGTCACACAAAGGATTTCACCATATCCCTGTCACATCGATGCACGAGACCCTCGTCGGAATGGTATCGTACCGTGACCTGCTCATCCATGTTCCTGAACTCATCACGGCGGCCGATAGGCGACAAGCCTCCAGGCGGCGCTTGGCTGACATCATGACTTCCCGGGTTATTTCTGCAACACCCGTGACCGAGATTCGGGAAATTGCCCGCGTCATGCTGGATGAAGGGATTCATGCCGTGCCGATTTTGGACCACAATCGCCGTCTCGTAGGCATCCTTGCCAACAGGGATCTGCTGCACGGCATCGCGAACCATGGGCCCCTCGAACTCTGGACCTGATTTTCTTACTTTCAACGAATCTTCAGCACCCGTTCAGAGCCGGAATTTTCGCTCCAATCTTTCTTGCCCTTGCCTTTGCCTCTTTGGCACCGGCGTCCTGAATCAAGAGAGATTCGACCATTGCGAGAAAGTCGCCGCTTGACCGATGGAGCGGCCGGCGGAATCGAATACGTTCCAGATCAACGCGTCCTCGACAAGAAATCGCCTCCCCGTTGAAGAGATGCGCACTCCCCGATAGCCGCGGAAGTAGCCGTTGAGCTTGGCGCTCTCCAGCATTGTTTCACGCTCGGCACGGTCATCCGCCTCAGCCGTGAGTCGAGACGCCGTCCTGATGAATTGATCCCAGGGCAGTTCCCACAGCTCCAAGGCGGTTTGATTCCCATAGTTCAAGACCGGATCCGTCTCCACGCCGTGCGACACGACGACAAACGATGCGTCGAACAACAGGCGTGCCTGCTGTATTCCATCGGGCGTCCGCCCGATCAGATCTTTCCCTGTCCAGTGTCGATAGCTGTCCAGCAACAGTCGACTCCATTCCACGATACGCGGTTCATTCCAAGGCGAATTTTTCACCACGTGGTGGTAACACGTCTTGCGAGGCAGGGCAACCGTCACAGGCATCTTGTCAAGGCCATAGGCCTTCTCTGTATAATGTGCCTTCGTCCAACGAAGCAAGGAGCACAGATGGCGGGTAGGACGTTGTTCGACAAAATTTGGGATTCGCACGTCGTACGTTCGGAACCGGACGGGACGACACTGCTGTACATCGATCGGCAGTTGGTCCATGAAGTGACCTCGCCTCAGGCTTTCGAAGGGCTGCAGCTTGCCGGACGCCGCCCGCGACGGCCTGCCGCCACACTCGCCGTGCCGGACCATAATGTCCCCACCACGGACAGGCGCCTGGGGATCGTCGATCCAGTGAGTGCGCTTCAGATTCAAACCCTCGAAGACAACTGCAAGCATTTCGGCATCACCCTTTTCAACATGAGCGACATACGCCAGGGTATCGTTCATGTTATCGGCCCCGAACAAGGATTCACCCTTCCTGGAACGACGATCGTCTGCGGCGACTCCCACACGTCCACCCATGGGGCGTTTGGGGCCTTGGCGTTCGGTATCGGGACCAGTGAAGTGGAGCACGTGTTGGCCACTCAGTGTTTGGTGCAGAAGCGTCCCAAGACAATGGAAATTCGCGTCGATGGCATGCTCTCCGATCGATGCTCGGCGAAGGATATTATTTTAGCGATCATTGGGCGGGTCGGGACAGCCGGGGGCACCGGCTATGTCATCGAATATACGGGTTCTGCCATTCGCGCCCTGAGCATGGAGGGTCGTATGACCCTCTGCAACATGTCGATCGAGGGCGGGGCCCGTGCAGGCATGGTCGCTCCGGATGAGAAGACGATCGCCTACATCAAGGGACGGCCGCTTGCGCCAACAGGTGATCTCTTCGAACAGGCGGCGCGGGCATGGCGGCAGCTCAAGACCGACGCGGACGCCGCGTATGATAGGACGGTCGTCTTGAAAGCGGAGCACATCGCGCCGCAGGTCAGCTGGGGCACGAGTCCCGGCATGGTGATCGGCGTGGATCAAAACGTACCCGATCCGGGAACGATCTCGGACGAAAAGACCAAGAGCGCCACCGAACGGGCATTGGCCTACATGGGGCTTTCGCCCAATATGCCGATTACCGAAATCAAAATCGACAAGGTGTTCATCGGCTCCTGTACGAACTCCCGGATCGAAGACCTCCGCCTCGCCGCCAGTTTCGCGAAGGGAAAGAAGGTCGCGAAGACCGTGCATGCGATGGTGGTGCCGGGATCGGGTCTCGTCAAGCAACAAGCCGAGAGTGAGGGACTGGACCGGGTGTTCCGGGAGGCAGGGTTCGAGTGGCGGGAGGCCGGATGCAGCATGTGCCTCGCGATGAATGCCGATGTGCTGAAACCCGGCGAGCGCTGTGCCTCGACGAGCAATCGCAATTTTGAAGGGCGCCAGGGAGCCGGGGGCCGCACCCACCTGGTATCGCCGGCCATGGCCGTCGCCGCGGCCGTCGAAGGACATTTTGTCGATATCCGGCACTGGAGCTGATCGCGATGGAATCTTTCACGACACTAACCGGTCTCGTTGCACCTCTGGATCGCGTGAACGTCGACACGGATCAGGTGATCCCGAAGCAGTTTCTCAAGACGATCAAGCGCACTGGATTGCGCGACGGGCTGTTCTTCGATTGGAGGAAACTCAAAGACGGCTCACCTGATCCATCCTTCTTTTTGAAC
The DNA here is from genome assembly GCA_964465695.1 of uncultured Nitrospira sp. Lineage (GTDB taxonomy): Bacteria > Nitrospirota > Nitrospiria > Nitrospirales > Nitrospiraceae > Nitrospira_D. The sequence continues at coordinate 24,102 of CAYXKP010000045.1, read as the reverse complement.
CAGCCACGGTATCAGGGCGCGACGATTTTGTTGACCAGAGACAATTTCGGCTGTGGTTCTTCGCGCGAGCATGCGCCATGGGCTCTGTTGGACCAAGGATTCCGTTGCATCATCGCGCCAAGCTTTGCCGACATTTTCTATAACAATTGCTTTCAGAACGGCATTCTCCCGGTCGTTCTGAAGTCGGAAGAAGTGCTGGCCCTCATGAAAGACGTCATCGAGGTCGAAGGGTACCGACTCACGGTGGACTTGGGGCGGCAAACGGTGACCACGCCGAAGGGTCTTACGTATCGGTTTGAGATCGACCCCTTCCGCAAGGACTGCCTCTATCGAGGGCTTGATGCGATCGGCTTGACCCTCCGGCATGAGCACGCGATCACGGCCTATGAGTCCCGCCGAAAGGCTGAGGCGCCGTGGCTGTTCGGTGACCTTCATTCGTAGCCGAGGAGATACCGGTGAAACTGTTTGTGATGCTTCTTGTTTTCCTAGGCGCCGCTTACCTCACCGTCGTGTTCAACTGGTCGTATTCCGACGGAAACCGAGCCGGGTACATCCAAAAATTTTCCACGAAAGGGTGGCTGTGTAAAACGCATGAAGGAGAGTTGGCGATGACGACCGTCCCGGGAACGGCACCTGTCCTTTGGGATTTTACAATCTGGGACGATAAAGTCGCCGCGCAATTGGCGGAGGTCATGGGGAAACGGGTGATCCTTCATTACAAGGAGTATCGTTACATTCCCACCAACTGTTTCGGGGACACCACCTATTTTGTGGATAAGGTGGAAGTTCAAGAGTAGGCTTGCCTCACAACTACAGCCATTTTTTTCGGCGAAACCCTATCAGCATCACGACCGCGACCAGACTCATCATGCCCAACGCCATCGGGTAACCCCACGGCCATTGCAACTCCGGCATGTACTCGAAATTCATGCCGTAGATGCCCGCAATGAAGGTGAGCGGCATAAAGATCGTCGTGATCACCGTCAGCACCCGCATGACGGCGTTGAGCCGATAGCTGACGCTTGAAAGGTAGATGTCGAGACTGGCCGACACCATTTCCCGCAATGTCTCGATGGTATCCACGATCTGCACCACATGGTCGTAGACGTCTCGAAAAAATACCTTGACGGGTTCATGCAATAAGGCACATTCCGAGCGAGACAGGTTGTTGATCGCTTCCCGCAAGGGCCAGACGGCGCGCCGCACGAACAACAGCTGCCGTTTGAGAGCGTGAATGTCTTTGAGTGTCTCCGGTCTCGGGTCCGCCATCACCCGCTCTTGCAGCGATTCGATCCGCTCTCCGAGCATCTCGAGAACGGAGAAATATCGGTCGACCACCGCATCAATGAGCGCATACAGCAGATAGTCCGACCCGTTTTGCCGAAGCCGTCCTTTGCCGCCTCTCAGACGGTCTCGCACGGAATGAAAGACATCCGCCCCGTTTTCTTGGAACGAGAGGACATAATTACGTCCGAGGACGAAGCTCACCTGTTCGACCACGATGTCCCCTCGCTCCGAAGTCATGAGCATTTTCATCACGAAAAAGAAGTAGGTCTCATAATCATCGAGCTTCGGGCGCTGGTCCGTATTGGCAATGTCCTCCAGAAGGAGCGGATGGAGGGCGAAAAGCTTTCCGAAGGCTTCCAGAACATCGACCTTGTGTACTCCACCGACATTCACCCACGTGACGGTTTCGTCCTCGGGCAGTCGAAGCGCATTCACGTCTGTCACGACGCGCTCTTCGCATCGTGGACCGGCATAGTTGAACAGCGTAATGGTCACGTCCTCCGTCCGCTGTTCGCCGATGTGAACGAGCGTCCCGGGCGAAAGTCCCGTCTTCTTCGACCGATTCCGCACCAGTTTCATCGTAGCGAGCTTGTACGCAGATTCGCGAGCCAGGTCAAGCCGGTAGGAGGTTCGATTCTTTTCATCTGTCTCCAGGCCTGCTACTCTTCAGCCATGGCATGGGACTACGAGCTTGATGTTCTCCGCGACGTGATGCGGAAGGCCGGCGCGGAGGCCTTACGGTTTGTCGCGGAAGGATTTGAGACGATTCAGAAGCCGGACCGATCGCCGGTGACCTCGGCCGACCTGGCGGTGAATCGGGTTCTCCAATCACGCCTGGAGTCGGTGTTTCCTCAGGATGGGTGGCTCTCGGAGGAATCCCCTGATGGCCTGGACCGACTTCAGAAAAGGCGAATCTGGGTGGTTGACCCGATAGACGGGACGAAGGCGTTCATCAACGGTGAACCGGAGTTTTGCATTTCCGTCGCCCTCATCGAAGAAGGTCGGCCTGTCGTGGCAAGTATTTTCAACCCTTCCACGGACGAATTGTTCACCGCGAGTCGGGGTGGCGGCGTTCGCCTCAATGGCGAGCCGGTTGTCCCACCGGCAGAGCGAAGGAATAAGCAGCCGGTCCTCGCCCTCAATCCTTGGGAACGACGGATCGGACGATTCGCGTCGCTTGAGCCGTCACCCCACAACCGTCCTATCCGCTCGATCGCTTGGGTGCTCGCGCTCACCGCAATCGGACGCATCGAGGCGGTGGCTACATTGGAACCTGAAAATGAATGGGATGTTGCGGCCGGGGCTCTCCTGGTTACGGAGGCAGGAGGAATCATCTCTGACGGCCGGGGACAGGACTTGGCCTTCAACCGACGTGAACCTCGCTACAGCGGAATCATCGCCACCAGCCGAGACTGTCCCGAGACTGTTACGCGGCAGCTCAAGCTCCTGACGCGCTCGGTCCTCACAGGAGAGGAATAGCCTTCAGTTGTTTCTAGAAAGAGTTGTGGGTCAACCGCCGACAGGCTTCCTCGAGATCAGAGTCCGTCTTGGCATAACTGAACCGGATGAAGCGGGCCCCGGCCGCCGCATCGCGGAAGAACGCTTCTCCCGGCACACCAGCCACACCGGTTTTCTCCAACAGATACATGGCACGGGCTTTCCCTGTGTCGCCTGGAATCCGGGAGACATCAGCCAACACGTAATAGGCGCCATCGGGGATGGAGGGAGCGAGCCCGGCCTTGGCCAGAGCGTGGCAAAACGTGTCGCGCTTCTGCTGATATTCTCGAGCCAGGCTTCCATAGAAATCATTGGGCAATTCTCGGACACCACGCGCAACGCCCATCTGAAGAGGGGCCGGAGCACAGACGTACAGTAAATCATTCATCGCGCCGATGGCCCTGGTCCAGGGCTGAGTCGCGACACTGTATCCGATCCGCCACCCCGTCACGCTGAACGTCTTGGAATATCCGCCGATGGTCACCGTCCGGCCGGCCATGTTCGGTAAGGAGGCCATGCTCACATGCCGCCGCCCGTCATAGAGAAAGTATTCGTAGATTTCGTCCGTCATGACGAACAGATCGTGCCGGCACGCAAATTCCGCCAGGGCTTCCAATTCCGCTCGGCTGAATACCTTGCCCGACGGATTGCCGGGGGAATTGACGATGATGGCCTTCGTTTTCGAGGTCACGACCTGCTCGAGTCGGGCCGGAGCATAGATCCAATCCGGCGGCTGCATCCGTACCGCGACGGGAACGGCTTCGACGGCCTGGAGCGCGCTGATATGGTACTGATAGTACGGCTCGAACAAAATGACTTCGTCGCCGGGATTGAGCAGTGCGGCACAGGCACAATGAAACGCACCGGTTGCCCCGGCGCTGACGGTGATCTGCGTGTCCGGATCGGCCTCAATGCCGTTGTAGTGCGCCAGTTTCTCGGCTATTGCCTCGCGGAGCTCCGGCAATCCATCGAAGCGCGTATACACGTTGTACCCATCTCTGATCGCCTTTTCAGCGCCTTCGAGCACGATCGGCGGCACCGGGGTGTCACAGACCCCCTGTGCCATATTGAGACCCTTCAGACTCGCGCAAGCCTGCGTCATCGCCCTGATTTCCGATTGGGCGAGATCCGCCATCCGTCGACTGACTGTTCGCATCACCATTGTTCGTCTGATCCCATAGCCCGCTGTACTTTGTGGCAGAGGATTGTGCCGGGCGTCAAGATGGCTCACGGTGTGATGACTTTGAAGGTAAGGCGACCAGGTCGATGCACAATTGTAGAGCTGAAGCACGGATTGAGTGTTTGTCAGGATAGCTCACACAAATCACAAGTGCGTGCGTGATGCCTAAGATTTCCCCCACAGCGTTTCCAATCGTTGAACACGACCGCAGCCGAATTTGTAGTACTTATACCGGAGCGGATTTTTCTTATAGTAATCCTGATGATAGTCCTCGGCCGGGTAGAAGGTGGAGGCCTGGACCAGCTGGGTCACGATGGGCTGGGGGAAGCGTTTGGACTGTTCGATCGCGCGCTTCGAATCTTCCGACAACCGTTTTTCTTCGTCGGTTGAGTAGAAGATTGCCGCGCGGTATTGACTCCCATGGTCGCAGAATTGCGCGTTCGGCGTGAGCGGATCGACGTTGCGCCAGAAGGCGTCCAATAATTTCTGGTACGTGACTTTGGATGGATCATACGTGACTTCGACGGACTCTGCGTGACCCGTCCGCCCTGCCGAGACCTCTTCGTACGATGGATTGGGAACGGTTCCCCCCATGTAGCCGGAAACAACGGCCAGGACGCCGTCCACCTTTTCAAACGCCTCTTCCATGCACCAGAAGCAGCCGCCCGCGAAGTAGGCCTTTGCCGTGGTTGCTGCGCCCAGCGACCCGCTTGACGGCCACACTGCCGCAGCTGCACATGCCAGAAGGCTCACCGAGCAGAATATCAGACGCCGAAGAATTGCCATGATTGCTTCCCTCCCTCTCCATCGTCGTCGTCGGTCGACAGTCCTTACATCTTACTACGGCGATGATGGAAAGATGGGTGTCGGTGCAGCTCGCTCGGAAGCGATTCCGTTAGGGACGCTCCTCTACCGGACTCGGTCCTCAAACCGGAAGGTAGCCGTACCCGTCCGGATCAGGACGACGCGCGCGTCGTCGACGGCTGTCCATGAGCTTCATGATGAGCTCAATGGCTTCTTCCGGTGACGCGGCCGCATTGACCAGCCGCTGGTCGAGCTTCCGGAAGAACGCCACGTCGGCGGGCGAGGCTTCGACGAGAATGACCGGTTTACCGGCCTTTACCGCGAGAGCCACTTCCGACACCGTACCGGATCCGCTCAATCCGCACACCACCACGACATGGCTGGTGAGGACATTGATGTTGTTTCGGCCACTGCCCATCTCCGTGATGATCGGCACATCGACATGGCGAGAGACCTTGTCCTTGGCCGTCGGCAAGACGCCGATCGTCAAGCTTCCGCCCACCCGCTTGGCCCCTTCGCACGCCGCATCCATGACACCGACGTCTCGGCCGCCGGTCAGCACGACCCACCCACGTCGCGCAATGAATTCTCCGAGCACCCGCGCATTGTCGAGATCCCTCTTCGGCGCTTTCGCCGGCCCCATCACACCGACCACAAATCGCATCACCGCCTCTTGGCAGGATGCTGAAAAAGGCAGCATCCTGCGGGTTAATTATGAATTGCGTCGTAACCTCCGGGAGATCGAAAGTCCGTGGGCTCAAAATAGAGTTTCCACGACCTGCTGGCGTCCTTTTACTTGCTCAAAACCGAGAAGCCGTGAGAGTTACATCCGCATGCTCCCATGTCTGCTTCCATTGCTTTTCCACGTCGTCCGCTTCAGGGCCTTTTCGCTGAGCACGGAGACTCTGCATGAGCCCGAATTGGGCCCATCCGTTCCGTGGATGTTTCGTCAGATCCGCTCGGTAAACTGCCTCCGCTTTGCCGGGCTGACCAGCCGCCAGCAAGGCGGCGCCGAGAAAGTGGCGAATGGGAATCGGCCAGAAGGGCGGTTCGGTGTACGGGAGGGCCTCTTCCAGCCTGACGGCATCGGCGAACGATTCGAGAGCCGCGTCGTACTGACGGCGGTGCATCGCCAGCTCACCGGCCAGGAGTCGCTCTCCGATCTTGAGCAGAGCCCGTTCGGTTTTTTCGTCTTGAGTTCGATCACGGCCCATGCGCTTCGCCAAACCGGTCAGGACCACGTGCTCTCCCTCGGCTCCGGGCAAGCGGCCTGACGCCGCCAGCGCCATTCCCCTTCCAAGCCGCCATATGCCTTGGTGCAGACGCAGCGATTTGGGAGGAGGCGGTTCGTGCAGCAGTTCATCCCATTGCCCAAACCTGATCATCGACCACAAGGGAGTTGCAAGGTACAATTCCTTCCACCTCTCCTTGCGCGCCTCGTCTTCGCTGATCGTTCCGATCAGTCGGCGCGCCACCTTCAAGGCCTCCGTTTTCCGGCCCTCCATTGCCAAGGAAGCCCAGAGAAAATGCAGGTTGTGGGTGTAGTAGCCGTCGGCATAGTCCCCGCTTAGCTTTCGCCCGGCCAGATAACGACGATCGACATCCGCGGCATGGGTATTCCGTTCAGCCGCCTCATGGTATCGACCGAGTCTCATATAAATGTGCGCCGGCATGTGGACCAAGTGACCGGCACCCGGCATGAGCCCGGGCAATCGTTCGGCGCAGGCTGCGGCTCGCTCCGGGGTCGGGGACGCTTCCACGCTATGGATGTAGTAATGACAGGCTCCCGGATGATCCGGGAAGCGGGCCAGAACCGCTTCCAATGTGAATACGAGTTCCTCGGTGCCGGGCTTGGGTCGGCCGGTCGCCGTCCATAAATCCCAGGGATGGAGGTCCATCAAGGCTTCGGCGAACAACACGCCGGCATCCGGGTCGTTCGGAAACTGCCGCCACACGATACGCATGGCGTCCGCATACGCTTTGTCGAGCGCCGCGCGCGCAGGCCCGTGAAGAGCGTATCGCTTGCCGATTGCGTCGATATAGGCTTGTTCAGGCGCGCTCACATGGGCACGATGCGCGCGGGCTTTTTGCGCGGCCTCCCATGCCCGTCGTTCGGCGGCCTTATCCATTGCCGCGTTGATGTTCGGACCCGATGCCAACGCTACACCCCAATAGGCCATCGCTGCCGAAGGATCGAGCCGCGCGGCTTCTTCGAAGGCTAGGATAGCCTCCTCATGGTTGAAGGCGTACACGAACCGCAAGCCTTGATCGAAGTATTGTTGAGCTTCGTTCGAACTGGTCGTGATGGGGTGATGATGGGTGCCGAGGTTCTCAAAGAGGGGTACTCGCGGGATCGGACGTTCAGCGGCTGCACCGAGATCCGTCGCCAACGGACTCAGCCATGCCACCGCCCACAACAGGATGCGAGAGACACTCATGGACGGCTTTGTAGCAGACGCGACCTATTTCTGACTAGAAAAATAGGTGTACGTGAAGTTCACTCTCTGAAATGCGGAAGAAACGTTAAGAGTGCACGGTTAACAAACCGATCGGATCGACTTATAGATTGAGCGCGGGACCTTCACTCTTGTGAGAAGGAAAGGGGTGGTCATTTTCCTGAGGAGAATCCGACGCCTCGCTTTCGGCCGATTTCTTCCGGCCGATGCGGCTTCTCTTGACGGAGGCCGCCGCCGTACTGGTCGCCACCGTCGAAAATGCGCCGGCTTCCAGTTCTTTCCCCAGGTGAACCAAGACCTGTTGCTGCGAGGTGACCAAGGACGTGAGCTCTTGAATATGGGAGGTCAGCCGGGCAATCTCATCCTGCTGCCCCACGAGGAAGGACCGGAGTTCGGCGACTTCTTCCGACTGCACAAAAGTCGGTGCCGACGCCGGCTTTTGTAAAACCGTGACCTTTGCAGACTGCGGATTCTCCGCCTCCCGGGATCCATTCCCCACGGCGTTCGGCCGGACATGACCCGGCTGCATCGTGGAGTGCTCCATCGTTCGGTCGGGTAGCGCAAGCGGCTTACGGACCCGCGGAGCGATCTCATCCTCATACCGGGTCACGTACGCAAAGAGATCCACTATCTTGCGCCAGCATGCAGTCCCGGCGTCGAGCAGCATCTGACCATAGGGCGGGGTGACCGGACGGGCTTCATCAATCTGCTTTTGAGACGGGATCCGATGTATGAGGTTGATCGGTTCTTTGTTGAAGCGCGGGGCCATATGGCGGATCCCCTTCATTCGGACCTATTCATGAACCTATGATGTACCTACTCCTCGCGAATCGCAGAGTCAACCCTTTTATTCTGCGTCAGCGAAAATATGTTCGGAGTCCTTATGAAGTCTAGAACCGTGTCACGCTCGAGAAATGAAACTGCGGGAGGGCCACGGCCGGAACCAGCATCTTCCCGGTTTCGGAATTGACCGCCTCCATCGGCATGGTCCAGGCGGTGAGGCGTCGGAATGCCTGGAGCGGACTGTCATGAAAGCGGAAGTTGCGTAGGGCGGAGACGATCTCCCCCTTTTCGATGAGAAATGTCCCGTCCCTGGTCATGCCGGTCAACATGAGATCGCGCGGATTCACCGGGCGAATGTACCAAAAATTGGTCACCAGAATCGCGCGGTCCGTGGCCTTGATAAGATCCGGAATCGAATGGGAGGGAAGGCCGTCAGCCGACAAGACCGGAGCTTCCAGCGTCGGAATGGTCTTCACACCATCGGCCTTCGCCGTAAATCGGTCGTACGCCAGTTGTTTCAGCGTTCCACGATCGATCCACTGGGAAGCCGTACTAGGCAAACCTTCAGGGGTAAATCCCTCGCCGAGCAGATCGGCATGGTCGGGAACATTGCTGAGCGTCAGCCGCTCATCCACGATCCCTCGTCCCAGCGCCCCGGCGAACGGGCTCGTCCCCTTGGCGTACGACTTGGCATCAAGGGACCACATCAGCCACGCCCACAGTCCGGCCACGGCTGCCGGCTCAAGAATCACGGGATACTGTCCGGCCGGCATTTCGCAGGCGTCTCGACCTCGTTTCGCTTTCGCGATGGCCGCCAACGTCCGCTCTTGAATCTTCAAATGATCGATCGACCGATGGGCAGCCGCGCTCCAACCGGTCGCATCGCCCGCCTGCACGGTCAGGCTGAACCTCGCATCCGCCCGGGGTTCGTAGCCGAACAGCCCGTTGTCCGCGGCGATTCCCACCGCCGTCGCCGACGATGACACGACGCCGGCGGCCATGAGGTTCTCCATTCGGCAATGTCCAATCGCTTCATTGGCATACTCGAGACGTTTGGCAGGCCCCGCCGCCATGGTTTCCGGCTTCGCCGTCTCTCGAACCGGGAACCCGCAGGGATCGGGAGGAGGGAGATATTCGGGATCGACGGGTGAGATTCGGGCAATCCGTTCGGCACGCGCCAATGTGTCCTGGATCGCGCCGGCGGTAAAATCCGTCGTGCTGGCGGTTCCATGCCGCCCTCCGAAGGCCACCGTCACGGCGAAGGAGCCCCGTCTCGCATCGACATTTTGAACGATCTGATTGTTGGCGAACCTCGTCGTTCCGGCACGGTGATCGCGAAGACGGACGATCGTGTGATCGGCGGACGACCGGGTCAGGACAAGATCGCTCAGAAAGCGAAACTCGTCGCAGCTGGTCACCTTCGGCCCTGTGCCGCTCAGGACGGTCATGAGCTTCCCTCGCCCCGGATCACGTCGACTCGGCGAAACCTCGCGGGAGAGGCGGCATGGGTCATCCAGCCCGACTGGCCCGGCTGACCTTTTCCGCAAGTAATGAATCCGTACCGACGGCGGGAAGCCCGGTCGGCTACTCCGTCGCAGCTGTTCCAAAACTCAGGCGTGATCCCATGGTAGATCACGTCCCGCACCATATGGCTCCGCCTGCCGTTTTCGATCAACCAGAATGCGTCGCCGCCGAATTGGAAATTGTAGCGCCGCTGGTCGATGCTGTAGGACCCATGGCCTTCGATATAGATGCCGCGTTTCACGTCGGCCATGAGCTGCTCGCGCGTCGCCTCGCCGGGCTCAAGCCCGATATTGGCAATCCGCACGATCGGAATGTTCCCCCAGCCATCGGCCCGATTGGAGCCACGTGAACGGGATTCGCCGATCTTCGGTGCCACTTCACGGTTTGTACAGTACCCGACGAAGATCCCGTTGCGGATGATGTCCCACTTTTGGCACGCCACACCGTCATCGTCGTAACCCGTCGCGGCCAGGGTTTCCGGTTCGAGGTTATCGGCCGCCAAATTGACATGCCGCGAGCCATAGCGAAAGTGGCCGCGCTTTTCCGTCGTCAGGAAACTGGTACCGGCATAATTGGCCTCATAGCCGAGCGCGCGGTCCAGTTCGCTCGGATGACCGCACGACTCATGGATGGTCAATGACAAATGCTCAGGATCGAGCACGAGATCGTACTGGCCGGCGTCCACCGCCGGCGCCTTCACCTTTTCGACCGCTTGGTCGGCGACACGGGAAGCTTCGCGCAGGAAATCCGCTTCTTCGATCAGTTCATAGCCTTTCCTGAGATGCGGCGTGTTGAAGCTGCGGGACGCAAATCGGCCGTCATGCAACGCGGTCGCCGTGCACTCGCCCTGCCCCGCTAAGAGATCAAACTCCACGCGCGACCCCTCAGTCGAAACAAACAACTTCTTGTCCCGTCGTGCCCACAGACTTGCGCTGCTCCTCGCGATGCCGGAATGCCGTTGCAATGCGTCCATGGTCGTGAGCAGCAGGTCGGCCTTTTTTTCCAGCGCCACGCCGAAGGGATCGATGCGGTACGGCGTGACGACCCGATCACGATGGACCGGCTCCGGCGCCAATCGCACCTTCTCAAGGGCCACCGATGCGGAGCCTTTCGCGATCTCAACGGCGAGATCGGCAATCCGTGGTACTTCTTCAAGCGACAGAATCGAGCTGGCGGCAAACCCCCACGCTCCGTGATACAGCACACGCACGCCGAAGCCGATGTCTCGGACATCCCGAATGGAAGCGATCCGGCGATCTTCGCCTTCTAGATGTTCCGTGTGGCTGTCCTGAATACGGATATCGCCGTACTCAGCGCCGGCCGCCGCAATGCGCTTCAGCGCAAGCTCGGCGAATTCGTCCCACGTTGGAGTGCTCATGCCGCAGATTCTCAACTGAAAGGGATGAGTCAGTATAACAGGTGGTGAGGAAAACGGTGAGAGTATCGAGGTCGAACGAGTTAACTGGGTGGGGCGTATGAGGCGTCAGAACTCGAAGGTGCTGCCAAGGATGCCGCTCTGTCCGACGATGGCTTGCAGCGTGCCGATTCTTGTTTCGGCATGATCGGGAGTAACCGCTTATGCCGCTGTGAGCCGGACTTTTCCGACCTTGCCGAGTTTCACATGCTGCTTGGCGTGCCAGAGATCGTGGTTGTACTGCATGGCCAGCCAACTCTCCGGAGAACGGCCAAGCGCCTTGGACAGGCGGAGCGCCATTTCAGGGCTGATACGGCTCGTACCTGTCAGAATGCGATTCAGCGTTGAGGCAGCTACACCGAGCTTCCCGGCCAGTTCGCGGCCGCTCAGATTGTTCGGCTCCAGATAGACCTGGATAATGAACTCGCCGGGATGGGGAGGATTGTGCATAGCCATTAGTGATAGTCCTCATAGTCCAAGACGCCTTTGAGTTTTCCATCTCGATAAGCCTTGAGTCGTTTTTCCGCTTCTTCAGCCCATATTTCATCGAGCTTCTTATCCGGCTCATCCAGGCTCTTTATCAGACACTCAACTAAGGTGAACCGTTCCTCCGGTTTCAGTTTCATTGCCTCATCTAATAAGTCTTTCGTGCTCATTGTGTTGACCTTCGATTTTCGTGAAGCATAACACTGTTTGGACCGATCCGCAGGATGGCAGACGCGTGGCCGTCAAGTGCGCAGTGTGGTCACCCCGCAACAGTGACCCCGTTACGCTTCAGCACATCAAGCAGCTTGGGAACATCCGGCGGGCCGGGGGGAATCTCCTTGTCGATGGCCGCGAACATCTGAGCTGCTCGCGCGCCGGCTCCTGTAATCTCGAGCATCTGACCACCGCCCGCTCCATAACGAAAGCCATGCATGGTTCCTCCGGGAACGTGCACGAGAGTCCCTAGGGTGCAAACATAATCTTTGCCGTCACAGAGAAAGCGAATCTCCCCTTTCAGGACGTAGAACGCTTCGTCCCAATCGTGCCGATGCGGCGGAGGGCCTGTTCCTTCCTCGCCCTGCTGCAAGGTGATCCCGTAGCTTTGCGTCGCCGCGTTCGACGCCAACACCGTCACCTGTGTTCCGACAACATTCAATGCGGGCTCATGCTGATCCGGTCTCAAGACAAAGGGTTGAATGCTCATGACCTCGCTGCCTCATACAAACATGGAAATTGTGTGCCGTGCTGGTTAACATCCAGGTCCAGCCGCGGACGTCGGTTGGAGCCTTTGCTGGACGTCATCAAAACGAAACTACAAAAACTCCAATTCCAAGAACTGTTGCTAGATTGCGAAGTTTCTCGGAAAGAGCTTGTTCCGAGACTAGCACAGCAGTTGCGGTAGGCGGTTGGAGACGGGCCTTTTGCTCGGCGCGCAAAAGCGCCTGATACTTCACTGCTTGAAATATGCCCCGAGTGAGGTCGGCATCGTTGGAGAGTCTCGATTTGACCTCAACGCCTACTAGACTTTTGGGGATTGTGAAGACAACATCTGCACAATCGGCAGAGGCGAATAGATACTCCGTCCGGCCCTTTGCCGTACCCTTGGGGAGTCCCACCAGCTTAGGATTGCGCGCAACGTACTCCTTAAGCTCCTTGTGTGCTTTGCTTTCGGGCTCGCTCGACCACCCACCCTTCACTGGTGGCTGAACCTTCCCATTGAGCTTTCTCTTAAGTTCAAAAGAGATCTTCTTGACTTTGCAGGCAGCGAGTACGCGATCCCAGTGCTTGAAGGAAAATACATCGGCCTGGATCTCCTCAACAATCGCCCGGCGCTGCTTAGTTGTATAGCTTACAGCGCCCCTCTTGGTGTTGAAGTATCTCTTGAGATAGAAATTGACGCCCTTGCCTGGCATTCCATCTTTCGCATTGACGATTATTGCGTTCAGTGGCGGGATATCTATTCCCCAATGCTCCCCTAGCTCGATCATCGCGTTGCCGATGGCTCCAGCAGGGTACCCATATTGGACGGCGAGGACGTGACGACCGAGCTTGCGTCTGAGTATCTCTCGATCGATTTCTCCGTACGTGATACTACGTCCATGCTGTGCAGCGGCAATAACCATCGGCAGAGCGTGGCGAGCTGTTGTGGCCGTCCAGTCATTGCCAAGAAGTGACTTCGGAATATTCATCAGCCCTCCAATGACGCCCAACTATGTATAGACTGATCCGCATAAGAGCCGGATCTGCCCGTTGTTGTACGTATAACACGCCGCTTTTGTTGGTGAACAATACGCCAGCCCCATTGCCGTTTCAATGAGTTGCGGATTCAGACTATAGACACTCGCCCATGGCAACGGAACAACAAGCATGAAGGTCTTCTTTGATACAGCGCGCGGGGGATGAGCTCCCCGTACGTCCCGGCCGGAAAGGATACGGATCTCACGCGTGCGCCGCTTCAAAGCGGGTAATAAAGACTTGCGTGTGAAGCCGGTGTTCGACTTCGGCACGATCGGCACATTCCAAAAATAACTCGACCGCCTCTTTCAAATTCGCGGTAGCGGATTCAACGGTGTCTCCTTGGCTGGCTACGTCGAGTTCCGGACAGAGCGCGACATATCCCGTCCCTTCTTTCTCTACAATCGCCGTGTAGCTTCTGGATGTCATGTTTTACCCTACTTTCTTAGTCTTATCGATCAAGGGTCTCATTATAGTCAATCCTTTGCCCAGTGCTAGCGAAGGTCCCAAACAGAATGAAGAGATATCTACTCAGATATCGTCACCGTCACCGATGCGGCGGCCCAATCTGCTGCGGGCGCGGCCGTTGCGGACATGGTTGGGTCTGCCGGCCCTCCCGTCACTTCCGCAGGCATGGTCGTCGCCTGAGGTTGAGGGATGACCGCAGCGCCAGGTATGTGAGATGTGTCGTCGGCCACGGTCAGAATTCCTCGCGCCGACACCGAGGCCAACTCCTGCCGCAGCGAGTCCATGCCGGCCGCCACGGAACGGGTTTTCACGGCGGGGGACTGCTTCTCCGCTGAAGCCTGCAATGACGCGATTCGATCCCGGATCATTTGAGCCGTCGGTAAATCGGTATTGGTAAAGACGCGAATCGTATCCGTTCCTTTCGGCGGACTATAGTCCCAGTAGAATCCCGCTTTGTTCCCCGGATTGAGAGAGTCGGGAATCAAGACGGATTCGTTCGCGCGGACAAAGCCGTCTCGGTAGAAGGTCCGGCTCTGATAGTGGTTCGGAAACAGGAGATTGACACCTCCCTCGGAATCGACATCGACGATCGTGATGTACGAATCGGCATTGATCTTCACTTCGAGCTGCAGGCTGTTCTGCTCCGAACGCGGTTTTCCCGGCTTTCGAATGGAATACTTGGCGGCCTGCGTATCGGCCACGACCTTGATGCCTCGCGTACCGACCGTCGGTTTGCGTTTAGGTGCAGACGCCACGCGCAGATCGATCCGCAGCTGCGAAGAGGGGTTATCCAACGCGAGGAGCTCGGACGCGTTGGACGATCGGGACACCACGGTGGCCACGCCCGCACCCCAGGCGTCGTTCAATCCGAAGGAGCCGACGACGTCGAGTCCGTCCGCCGTCAGCAATCGGAGGGTGTCGCCATCGATGTCCACCGAGAAACGGGCCGGTTGATCGGAGCCGACCAGCTCCACGTTCTGCACGTTCTTCTTCAGCGTCTCTTCGACAAACTGCCGCCTGTCTCCAGGAATGTCCAAAATGCGAATCGGAATGCGCCGGCCCGCCGGGGCCGGCAAGAGCGCAACGGCTCGTGCGCCCGCGGCGACCTTGCCGACCGACGAGTGGACTCTGGCGAGCGAATCTCTTCCACTTACTTGTGTGACGGTGGCGACGGCCAGAGCCCGGCCCGGTGCAAACCGAGTCTCACCGCTTGGATAGATCGCCCATGTCGATCCGGGGACCGCTCCCAAGAAAATGCCGTTCACCAGCCTCACCGCCCCTTTCTCCGCCGGGACGACGTCGAGCCATGGAAGACGGATTGCCGATTCGCCTTCCGGTTTGACTCCGGGGGACGCAGCCGTTCCCAGCAATGCGGCCTCGATGAGATCCGGAGGCGCCTCCAACTGCGGTTCCGGCATGGAGCTGCGGCCGAAGTGGGCTTGAATCCGTTTCAATTCCCGTTCCACGCCTGAAAAGATTTCGCGCGGAGAGACACCCGGTCGGGCTTGGCTCAAGCTTTTCGAGAGCGAATAGGTAAAGAACCCATGGTACCGGCCTTCAACGGGGCCATCGAGGGCTTCTTGATGCGAGGCCGCCCCGGTCATGACCACGTAGCGGGACGTCACAACCGGGACAACGGCCCGCGTTTTCGGTTTCAACTCCTCGGCTTTCCGGTAGATGTCCAGCCGTGTATCGCGCGGAATGGATCTGGTCTGGATATCAAGCGATCGCGTCGCCGTGCCGGAATGGCAGGAATCCAAGACGATCAACGCGCTCTTCGCGCGCATCTTGGCGAACATCGCGTCGAGTTCATCATCGGTGATGTCGGGAATATCTCCGGAACGACCGTCTTGCGGCACGAGGGTTTCATCGAGGTGATCGTCGGTTTCGTCGCCGTTTAAATCTTCCACCTGCGAGCCGTGACCGGAGTAGTGAAAGTAGACGGTGTCATTCGGTCCCGTCTCTTTCACAAGCTCCTCCAGGGCGGCCAGCACGCCGGCTCTTGTCGCTCCCTCGTCCGTCACGACGGCGATGTGTTTCTCGGAAAATCCCCAGCGGGTGAGCAAAATGTGCCGCATCGTTTCCACGTCGTTCAGCGAGCCTTGCAGCTTCGGCACGGCTTTGTATTTGTTGATGCCGATGAGCAGCGCGCGTTTGACACCCGGCTGACCCGGTGATTCAGCCGCCTGTGCCGTCACAGTGCCGAACGACCCGGCAAGAATCAGCAGGCCCAATCCGAACAAAGACGCGATGCAAGTGTTCATGGGATTCCTCATGACCAAAAGATGCCGCGGCCGGGATTTTTGGCGGTCTGTACGTCTGTCGCAATGAGGCGACGACTCGTTCAACGTTTCACAGGCTCGGCGGAGCGCACGATGTCGCTGCGGCCCCTCAGAAGATCCGCCTTCCTTTGTGTCGTTGACCCACCGGTCGAAGGCACTTCGACGGTATAGAGTCCCTCCGCTGTGGGCCCCTCCGTGATCCGGCCGCTAACCTGTCGGAGTAGGCCGCGGATCTGCTCTTCCGTCGCAAGCGGTTGGAACGTCACGGCGATCGCTTCGGTTTGCATGCCGAGCGATCGCGTGGACACCGGTTCCGATTCGGTCCGCGGCAGTTGGACCCAGAGGAGGAGACCCATCTGCGCGATAAAGAGGACAGCCGCGAGCGTCGGAACCCACCGGGGAAGGAACAACGATCGGAACCATTGATCCATGCCGTCAAGCCATGACACGGGTTTGGACGTCCGCTCCCTGGCTGCCAGTGCGTCGGCGGCCACCTGAGCCATGACCGAATTGGCCAAGCGTGCCGAAGGGGCCGATTGTACCTCATATGTCGCCGTCAGCCGCCGCTTCATCGCCGTCAACTCGTCGAGCTCGCGTCGACAAAGCGCGCAGGACTGGAGATGCCGATCCACCTGCTGCCGCTCGGTGCCGCCAAGCGTGCCGTTGACATACCATGGCAGCAAGGCCACTTCCGGATGCACGTCGGCCGGCATCGTGTCTGGCTCGGTCATTGGATCGACTCCTTCTGCCCCATCCGCTCCAGCTGTTCTTTGAGCCGTTGCTTGGCATAGTAGACGCGCGTCTTTACCGTGTTGACCGGGATCCTCAACAGTGAGGAGATCTCTTCATAGGGCAGCTCTTCATAGAACACGAGCCGTAGCATCTCTTGATGTTCGCGCGAGAGAGCGGCCAAGGCCCGCTGCGTCACGGCTGCAAGCTCGTCGCGAACCACACCTTCGTCCGGACGGTCATGGGGATTCGGCATGTCGGCCGCTCCATCCAATTCGACTTCACGTTGCCGGTGACGGCTTGCCCGTCGGATCGCATCCAGGGCCTTGTGCCGGGCGATCCCGAAAATCCACGTCGAGACGCGCGACGTCCCGGTAAAGGTTCCGGCTCCCCGCCAGACGGCCAACATCGTATCGCCCACGATTTCTTCGGCCAAGGCGGCGTCATAGACGAGCGTATAGACATACTGATAGACGCGTTTCTCATAAAGCCCGTATAAGCGCTCGAATGCGGATTGCCGACCCATAGCCACGGCAGCCAGAAGATCGGATTCGCCGCCTTCTTGTCCATGAGTCGCGTCCATGACCACCGAAGTTCATCCCCACCGATCGTAGGCGCCCGAAGGCCCCTGCTGTAGCACATTCGACCGAGGCCCTCAATAGAGGCCTTTCGTTGACCGGCCTTTGACAGCGGTCTACAATGCGCTGAACCTTTCGCGGACTCGTGTCGACGCACGGGACAGAACGGGAGGGCAGCACGATGACGACCACAAGCTATCGGACAGCGATCGCGCGGTGGTACAAGCAAGATGTCTTGCTGGCATGGCTGAGTCCCCTCGTGCTGACTTCCTGCGCGGCCGCCCCCTTCCTCTTGCCGATCGCATTCGAGTTTGCCCGTAATCTGATCCAAACCGGCCTTTCGAATTACGGGTCGAAGCATCGCGACAACCTCAGCAACCTCGTCGACCGGCTGGCCAGTCCGTACATGCAAGGTCTTCCACCGATGGCGGTGACGAGTCCCGGCGCTCCCGGGCAACCCGCCATGATGGGTCAACCGGGGTTTCCCGCTCAACCGAACATGCTTCAACAACAATATCCGGGACAGCAGACCATGGCGGGACAGCCGGGGTCCTATGATCCCAATAATCCGTATAGCGGCATGCCACAGTCCTATCAGGGCTCGACATCTAACAATCCTTACGGGCAGCAACCGATGAATCCCTATGGCACAGCGGGGGGGTATCAGTACGGTACGCAAAATCCGTATGGGACGCCCAATAGCTATGGACAGCAAAATCCCTACGGAACCAATCAATACGGGCAGCAGAATCCATATGGGACTAGTCAGTACGGGCAGCAGAATCAGTATGGGACCGGCCAATACGGCCAGCAAAATCCTTACGGTACGACCGGTCAATATGGGACCGGGAATCCCTATGGGGGCCAGAGTCAGTATGGCGGCACGTCCGGATCTCAGCAGCCCTATGATCCTAACAACCCGTATGGTCAATCGACTCAATCGGCCTATGGGCAAACGTACGGCCAACCCGGATATGGAACACCTTCAACCTATGGAACACAGCAACCCTATGGCGGCACGTCCGGGCATCAACAGCCGTATGATCCCAACAACCCGTATGGTCAATCGACTCAATCGGCCTATGGGCAAACGTACGGCCAACCCGCATATGGAACACAACAACCCTATGGTGGGGCCTATGGTTCCACGGGGCAGCCATACGGCACGCAACAATATGGTGGAAGCGCTTATGGGAGTCAGCCGTATGGGGCAGGTGGAGTCTACGGCCGTGGGTTGGGCGAGCCGGTCGCCGTGGATGTGGCGATGATCCGCCAGAAGCACACGGACAAAGGGAAAGAAGTGGTGCTGATGAACGACGGCGAAGTGCTGAAAGACGGCGGCGCCAATAAAGAAGCCGGCGATCGTTTCAAGATTGTCGTGCGGACCAACTGCGATTGTTACGTCTACATTACGTCGGTCGATGGTTCGGGGTGGGCGGAGCCGGTGTTTCCCGCGAGAGAGAGCAAGACGGCCAATCCGGTGAAGAAGGATCAGGAATACGCATTCCCGGAGAGCGGCCATTGGTACACCCTGGACCAGATCAAGGGGATCGAGTCGTTCTTCGTCGTGGCATCGGCCAATCGGCGGCTGGATCTGGAAGAAAGTTTAGCGAAGTTGGCGGCGGAGAAGCGGCCGAATGCCAAGATCGTCGCCAAAGTCGAGGAACCACCGGTGATTCCGCGAGGCGTCGGCTCGGTCAAGACCCGAGGGATTCTCAAGGTGCACGATGAGACCGGAACCGCCGTTCAGGTGACGCCGCTCTCCTATGCGGCCACTCCGCCAAGCCAAGACGTGACCGTCACGCGTTGGTTCAAGCACGAATAGGCGTGCGAAAGGGTAGAACGATGATGGCACGAACGATTCCTCCGAGCATCGCACTCGGTATAAGCGCCGTCTTAGCGGCATCGTTCGTGTCCGCCCAGGTGTTTCCGCCACGCCAACCTCAACCGGCTCCGATACCGACTCCCATGCCGTCCCAGCCCGGCGCAATACCAAGCCTGCCCGCCGTCCCTCCTCAAACACCGACCGCCCCCGGCACACTGACGCACAGCATTCCACTGGTGCACATCCTTGGAGATCCGACCAAGTCGTTCATTCAACTGGGCAATATGCGCAGCCCGTTCGATTCGAACTTTTCGTTGGGCCGAGGGCTCTCGGGTCGTCTGGCTGTGGAGAAGTACACCTCTGAAGTCGGCAACGGGCAACGGGTCTTTGTGCACCTCAGCGGCGTGTCGAACCCGCCGATCATATCCGTGGAAGGAGCGGAGGTCCGATACCAATTCTTGTTTCCGACCATTCAGTTTAAGACATATTACCGAGACTATTCCGGCGAAGGGGATTCGGCGTTAAACGACCTCGTGGCGGAAAAGCTGCTGGTCGATGTGTTCATTTCTCCCACGATCGATCAACGACGAATGCCGACCTATCACTCGGTACGCATTGCCGTCACCGGCGGCGTGAAGGAAGCGGACAAGTGCACGCATTTTTTCGATATCATCTTTCCGGTCAATATCTGCAAGATCACCGCCGAATACTTCCGCCAAATTCAGCCCGCGGTGGAAAACGGCATCCGCGAAATCCTGTTGCTGCCGCAAACGCGCGCTCAATTCGAGCAGCAAGTGTTTCACGTGGTACGGGGCGATCTCTTATCCAAGGCCGGTGTGAATCCCATGAGTCCCGCCCAGGTTGAAATTTATCAAGCCGAATTTCGCGGCGCCGACTACGTCGCGAGTTACGTTCCGCGATAGACGATGTTACCTTTCCTTTCGCTTCACATAGTCCCGCGGCTCTTCTCCGGATGGCAATCGGTCGTCGGCTCGGTGCTGATCGTGCTGGGTGGGATCGGCCAGTCGTTTGCCGCATCACCGGACAGCTGGTTGATTACCCCTGACGAGGCGGTGCTGGCGCCGGCGATTGACGATGGAATTCGCTCGCGGGCATTGAGCGATGCCGGTCCGGGAATCGAAATCGTCAAACCGGCGGAAGGAGAGATCGTTCCCAGCCCCGCCGAGATCATGATCCGTTTCTTACCGAAGTCAGTAGCCGTCGATTTGTCCAGCCTAAAGGTTACGCTGCTCAAGTTCATCCCCATCGACCTCACCGATCGTCTCAAGCCCTACGTGAACCCGAACGGCATCGCCGTCAAGGAGGCAAACGTCCCGGCCGGAGCGTATCGAGTCCGGATCACCCTGTCGGATGCGCAGGGCAAGACTTCGATGAGGGAAATCTCGTTTGAAATTCGCTAGCCTTCCCGCTGATGGACCCAGGAAGCACGATTGCTTCTCCTCCTGCCGTACCTCTCGTGGGAATTTCTTATAAGCGTGGCTTAGTAGCGGCATGGTGTGCTTCATCGTTTTGAACACGTTCCATTCACCCGACAACTCACCTAATGGCTCTATTTGCCGGTAATCCCCTATGCTATACTGCGCGCCCCATCAGAAGTTTGCTCCTGAACGCCGAATATAGGAGGTGGATCAGGTGATCCTTCCCAA
Source organism: uncultured Nitrospira sp. (assembly GCA_964465695.1). Lineage (GTDB taxonomy): Bacteria > Nitrospirota > Nitrospiria > Nitrospirales > Nitrospiraceae > Nitrospira_D. The sequence goes on along the minus strand of CAYXKP010000045.1, from coordinate 3,388 downwards.
AGTCGGCTGGAAGAAGTTCCTCCTCCTATTGTATCTCCCCCTGCTGCCGGTCGGTTGCGGCTGGTACGACATGTTCGCTTCTCCACCAATCCCTGACATACCTCCCATGCCGAGCGAGGCCGACATCGAGCGCATGCAGCAGCGCATGATGGGTAGGAGTCCGGCCAAGACTGTGCCGGTCAATACCGATGGAGTGGAAGTCGTGTTTCAGACCGGCCATGCAGGCGGTATTCATGCGGTGGCCGCGAGTCCCAACGGGCGCTACGTCGCCTCGAGCGGCAGCCAAGACGGCACCGTCAAGATCTGGGACATCGGCAGCGGCCAGGAGGTCAGAAATTTTACCGGATTCGGCGGGATCGGCCAAGGCGCCGACCTCGTGGCATTCAGCGAAGACAGCGCTCAGCTCGTGACCCATGAGATGATCGGGGCGATCAAAGTCTTTGAGGTGGCCTCCGGGCGGGAACTCCGCGCCATAGGCTCATTACTGGACGGCGGAAGCGCCATGAGCGCGAATGGTCGTTTTGCGGCGGTGAACGACAGGGGCGAAACGAACTCGAACGACCGCCGGGCGTTCGACGCAACTCATCCTCTGTCCGTCATTGATCTCAGCACCGGTCGGGCTCTGTGGACGGTTCCGGATTCTGCAATGCAGCGGCCGCTCACGCTGAGCAGGGACGGCAAGATATTGATTACCGTGCGGACCGACGTCGGGATCTCCGGATCTTCGGGAATCATCGGAACCATCGGCTCGGCAGTCGGCTCCATGATCGGCTTCGATGCCTTCATGAGGTCGGAGCCCGATCTGCCGGCGTTCAAGCAAGAGCTTCTCGTCTGGGATGTGACGGCCAAAAAGCTGCGGCGCTCGTTGCCCTATGCAGCGGTGACGGACGGAGTCAATGCGGCTCTGAGCCCGGATGGGCGCTTTCTGGTCACGGAGCAGCATCTTGAGGGCACCCTTCGTGTACTCGATCTTCAGTCGGGAAAGCCTGCCGGGGAGATTGCTCTTCGGGGAACGGGGATAAAAGGCTCGGGCATGACCCATTCTCTTACGTTCAGTCCGGATGGAAAGCTTCTGGCGATCGCCAAAAGTGACGGGGCGACGAAGCTGTTCGAGTTTCCAGGCGGGCGCGAAGTCAAGGAGTTCGAGGCCGCCTCGTTCAACTTCAGTCCCGACGGCCGCACATGGATCGTCGGGCCGATGAGCGGGGGCGCGCCCTATCTGCATGAGTCGGCGAGCGGCAAGGAGACCCGATTGGCCGGGGGTGCCAGCGAGGTGTCTGAGTTGGCTCTCACGGCGGACGCCCGATCGGTCGTCGCGGGCATGCATGGGGGAAGCGCCAAGCTCTGGACTCTCGCCACCGGGCAACTGCTCCGCACGTTCGATTGTCCGGACGGGATGGCGGTCTCTTCCGTGGCCGTGAGCAACACCGGCCCGCTTCTGGCCACCGGCTGTATGAACGGATCGGCCTGGCTCTGGGATTTGGCCACGGGCAAGCAGCTCAAGAGTCTTGCTCCATCGCTTCCGCCGGATCGATTCACTCAAGTCTTCGTCCGCTTTACATCGGACGGCCGGACCATCGTGATCGGCCGAGGAGATCAGGTGATTGCGTCGGACCTCTCCTCCGGCAAAGAGCTACGCCGAATCACACTGCCCAAAGAGGCGCTCAAAGGACTCGCCTCTCTGGAGGACCCCACGGCGTATGAGGGTTTCGATCCCTCGATCCGGTCCATGATGAAAGAGCGCGCGCCGACGCAACCGTCGATGGACCCTGAGACCATGGAACGGATGAAGGAATCTTCGCAATGGATCAGATCGCTCGCGGTCCATCCCAACGGACAGCTGGTCGCCATCGGGAGATCCGAGAGCACCGGCTTGTGGAACCTACAGACCGGCGAGCAGGTTCTTGAATTTCGAGACGTGAGCCGGTTGCAGGCCAGAATGCAACGGCAACGGCACCAGGAGCAACAGTACCAGCAGATGTTCGACGAAGCGAACAGTTGGAAATCGTTGCTGCCTTCCCTGCCCTTCAGATTGGGTCGATCCGCTCCGTCCGGCGCCGGCTCGCCACAGATCGTGATGATGGATGACCCCTCTGAGCTGATGGAAGACCTGGCAAACCAGACTCACGGGGCCAGGAGCCTGGCCTTCAGCCCGGACGGCAAATTTCTGGTGACCGACGGCGTGCGCGGCAAAACCCTGTGGAACGTGGCGACCGGTGAGAAGGTGCGTGCTCCAAAACGCAACGCAGAGCGGTCGCCGCTCGATCCGATGAGCTTCCTCGATACCATGGAAGTGAACGTCGACGGGATGGGGGCGGCATTCAGCCCGGACGGCAAGCTGGCCGCGCGAGGCCACGGGCAGATCATCACCGTCTGGAATGTGGCCACCGGTCAGGACGTGCTCCAACTGGTCGGGCATACGGGCGGCATCAGGTCTCTCGTCTTCAGTCCCGACGGCCGGCTCCTCGTGAGCGCGGGCGGCGACGGGGCCATCCGCCTCTGGAATCTGCAAGGGGGTAAAGAACTGGCGGCGTTGATCGCATTGGGACGCGAAGATTTCGTCGCCGTGACACCGGATCAGTATTACCGGGCGTCCAAGAGCCGGATCAAAGGCGTCGCCTTTCGGGTCAAGGGCCAGCTCTATCCCTTCGAGCAGTTCGATCTCCGCTTCAATCGGCCAGACCTCGTGCTGGCCCGTCTCGGCATGGCATCAATCGAGCTCGTCAACAGTTACCGGCTGGCCTACGAGAAGCGACTCAAGAAGATGGGGCTCAGCGAGCAAATGCTCGGTATGGATTTTCATTTGCCGGAGATCCGTCTGATCGGCGACGTGCCGGTATCCGTCTCCCGGTCTTCCCTGGCGCTCCGCATCAAGGCCTCAGACAGTAAGTATCCTCTCGACCGGCTCAACGTATTCGTCAACGATATCCCCGTCCACGGGACTTCCGGGTTGCCGATTCTGAACAGACAGCTCAGGACCCATGAGCAGGAGATTCACGTTCCGCTCATCCGAGGGCGCAACAAGATCCAAGTCTCCGTCCTCAATCAACAGGGGACCGAATCGCTTCGGGAAACGGTGTATACGTCGTCGACCGCAGACTTCCCGCCGCCCGACGTGTATGTCGTCGGGATCGGCGTCAGCGAATACAAAGACAAGGCGTACAACCTCCGCTATGCCGCCAAAGATGCCGCCGATTTGATGCACACCTATAAAGCGGTCGAAGAGCGCCCCGGCATCAAGGGCACGGTGCATCTTCGGGATCTCACGAACCAGAAGGCCACCAAAACGGAAATCCGCAAGTCAAAGGATTGGCTGAAGCAATCGAAGATCAACGACCTGGTGATCGTCTTTGCCGCAGGCCATGGTATGACGGACGAACAGTTCGAC
>CAYXKP010000044.1:0-29726 GCA_964465695.1 uncultured Nitrospira sp. | reverse complement strand
GCCGAGGCCACTGCGCCATGGGCTGCGAATAAGTCACTCAATTGCTGCTCGGTCGCCGAATAGGGCAACCCACCGACATAGATCTTCGAACCCATCGGGGTTCCTCCTTTAAAATAATGACATTGTCTTGAACACGAGGAACGGGGAAGGAGCGGGCCGAAGACGCGATCGATGCAGCGACTTAGGTCTGACTTCCGACAAGATTCCCGGACAAGGCAACATCGGCATTGCGGGTCTCCTCTGATAGACACTCTCTGCCGCCGAGACCCAGGACGACATGAGCCACAGCCACCTTAGCACAGAGTCATTGGGATTACAACCTCACTCACCGACTCGAACCAGAAGCCCTTGGTCCTTGCAATACGCCACCGTCCGATAAAACCAGGCGACGACACCGACAAGCAAGGCTCCATTGAGGCAAACCGCCCAGGCAAGGTTCCCGACGGGTGGCGCGCCCGTCGCCAAGACCGCCCGCATGCCCTCAAAGATATGTGCCGCCGGATTCGCCAAGGCAATCATTTGGAGCCACTCCGGCAATACTTCCATAGGATAGAAAACACAGGAAATCGGCTGAAAGAGAAACACCATGCTCCAGGCGAGGACTTCGGCTTCTTGTCCGAACCTCATGATGAGGGAGGTTGTAAACACACCGATAATCCATCCCGTGACGACCAAATTGAGTATGAACGGCATCAGCCATACTCCGACGATCAGGATGTTGTACGAATAAAAAAGGAGAGCGCAGCCCGCCATGACGATCGAGACAACCGCCACCTTCATCACGCTCATGGCCATCGTGGCGGTCAGAAACTCGCTCGGTTTCAGCGGGCTGGCGAACAGATTCATCAGGTTACGGGCCCAGAGCTCTTCGAGAAATGAAATGGTGATGCCCTGTTGCGATCGGAACAGCATATCCCAGAGGATCAACGCGCCTAGAAAAAAGGTGACGAATCCAGGGACCTGGCTTTGATAGCGGGCCAGATAGAGCGTGATGAATCCCCAAATCACGAGATCCAGGAAAGGCCAGTAGAATATTTCCATAATGCGCGGCAAACTGCGCCGGTAAAGGTACAGATGCCTGATGATCAATGCCGTGATGCGATGCAGTTTCATCGGCACGTCCTGTGATCATCCCCATCGTGACACCCCCCGCATCCCTGATGCATACCGAGCAGATCCTCCATGAGATGCCGGACACCGGCGGCCAGGTGGGTCCCTGCCCGTTGTCCGTCGGGCATCCGCCGTAACCAGAGGCCCGCCAACACCGTCGGCATTCCCATGAGTCCCGCGGCAAACACGGACGCCATGTGGTTGAGGGGAGCCGTCCACCACACCAGAACGATCGCCAAGATAAGCGGCACGAATCCTCCGGCCAAACTTATGAACACCATGCGCCGGCCGCACGTCCCTCGACGCAGGCCGATAAGGCTGATGGTCGACCAAAAGAGGCCCCAGGCCGCGCTCAGTGCAAGCCCTCCCGTCAGGAATCCGGCAACACTATCGATCAATACCTCCATTACGATGGCGTCGACTCCTGCTCCCGTGCAAACTTCAAGAACACCTCTTCCAGATCCGTCTTCCCGAATCGGTCGATGATTTGTTGTGCCGTGCCCTCCGCCACGATGCGTCCCCGCTGAAGAAAAATGATGCGATCCGACATCTCTTCCATTTCACGCATGTTATGTGACGTGTAAAGAATGCTCAGACCGGATGATCGCCGTTCTTCTTGGAGTAACGATCTGATCTTGTAGGCGATATCAGGGTCCAAACTCGCCGTCGGCTCGTCGAGAAAGAGGATGCGCGGTTCGGTGAGAAACGCCTTCGCCAGCGTCAGTCTCGTCATCTGACCCGACGACAGCTTACGCGTAATCTTACCCCGGAACTCCTCCATCTCCAGTTTCTTGACGATGTCGTTCACACGCCGAGCCATCTCCGACATCCCATAGAGACGCCCGACGACCCATAAATTTTCTTCTACCGTGAGCGACTGGGGCATGGAGATGTAGGTCGACGAAAAGTTGACCTGCTGCAGAATCTCCTCGCGATGAGTCGAGAGATCTAGCCCGAACATATGAATCGAGCCGGCTGTAGGAGTCACGAGTCCCAATAGCATCTGAATGGTGGTGGTCTTTCCCGCTCCGTTCGGTCCCAAGAGCCCCAGGATCTCTCCCGGCTTGATCTCAAAAGACACCCCATCGACGGCCGTAAAGTCGCCGAACCGCTTCGTCAGACCGGACACTTGTAGGACTGAGGTAGCCATCACATTGACGGATTCGGTCGATCAGTTGAATAACAAGGCGCCGCTGATCTTCTCCGGGATATGGCAGGTCCCGCATTTCCGGTCCAATGTTTTCCCGCCATACTGTGCCTTCCCATCATGGCAATGGAAACAGTCCCGGAGCGCCCTCTCGCGAAGATAGGAGCCTTCCGGATGAGCCGGTGGCCACGGCTGGCTGTCGGCCGACACATGTCCGCGCGGAATGACGATGGGATACCCCTTGATGGGGTCATCATGCACGACGCCGGCATGGCACGTCGTACATCCCTCATCTTGTCCACGAGCCTTGAACGCGTCCATATGTTGGCGATGGTTCATCACTAACCCCACCTCTTTCACCGGTGAGGGAAGATCGCGCGGGGCCGTCTCGGACATACGAAGGATATGACGATGGCAACTGAGACAAACTCCGGAATCCACCTTTGCTTTGAGATTGTGCGCGTCGGTGGGCGTGCCGAATACGTAAATGGTTGCATCTCTGAGTCCCGCCACGACCTTGTCGGAGAACCAGCCTTGCACACCCGGCCTCACGTGACATGCCACACAGGTCACTTCCTTATGGGAAGACTTGGCCCAGCTTTCATAGGAAGGGGCGACCGTGTGGCATCCTGCGCAAAACGTCGGCTGATCGGTCAGCGGTAACGCGATTCCCGCCAGAGCGATCGCTCCGATCACGAAGGTCAACGCCAACGTGGCCCTAGACGTCCAGCTCATGCTCCCGGCGTCTCAGGGGAAACCGTTTGATCAAGAGAGCGGCGACCCCGGTCACATCGTCCAAGTGGAGCACCTGCACAGGAAGATCGATCGGCTTGTCGGAGATTACCGCCAGGAGTCCGTCCGGAGAGTAGGAAATTTCACCGAGCTGATCACGCACGATGATGACCTTCGGATACCCTTCGCTTTTCCACCCTTCGGCGATGATGAGGTCGTAGGAAGCGTCCAAGAAACGATCACGCACTTCCTCCACCTTCAGCTGTTCGGAGACATCGGCAAACAACGCGAGGCTTCCCTTCGAGACGACCACGACAGTACCGGCACCGGCACGTTTATGGCGCCAACTATCCTTTCCTTCCGTATCCAGATCAAACCCGTGGCCGGCATGTTTCACCGTCGCCACGCGGTACCCGGCCTTGACCAACTCGGGAATGACGCGTTCGATCAACGTCGTTTTCCCGCTGTTCGACCGACCGATAAACGAAACGATGGGGATAGACATACCGTGACCGTTGAGTTTCTTGTTCAGCAACAGGAGAGACGATGTCCGCCGGAGTGTGTCTGTTCGGCGGCCTGAGGCCACGCTTCACCGCTCAATAACTGGACCGAGACTTCATCGCCAGGATTCAGCCTTTCGACTTCAACCGGTACATCGATGAGACAATTGGCCTTGACCATCGACGTGAGAATGCCGGAGCCTTGATCGCCGGTCGTTCGAACCTTGAAAACACCTTCCTCCTTCGTGAGAATGCCCCGCAAGAAATGCCGCCGATCGGTTCGCTTGGAAAATCGCTCCTGGAAGACGGCCTGAACCACCGGACGTCTATAGCTCCGACACCCGCTCATTTTGAGTAACGCAGGTCGCACCAATTGCTCGAAGGTCACCATTGATGAGACCGGATTGCCGGGCAGGCCGAACGCGAGCTTACCCTGAATTTTCCCGAAGGCCAACGGCTGGCCGGGCCGAATGGCGAGTTTCCAAAAATTCATCTCGGCGCCGAGTTCACGGAACACCGCTTTGGTAAAATCATAGTCACCCATCGAGACCCCGCCGGACAAGACCAACACATCGGCATTCAATCCTTGGGAGATCTTCTTTTTGAGCGCCATTGGGGTGTCGCGCGCGATGCCCAGCAAGAGTGGAATGCCTCCCGCTTCCTGCACAGCCGCGGCGATCCCATAACTGTTCGAGTTGATGATCTTCTCCTCGCTGAACCGCTCGTCCAAGTCGGCCAACTCGTCACCGGTCGAGAGGATCGCCACCCGCGGTCTCTGATGGACGAACACGAACGGCTTGGCGAGGATGGCCAGCATGCCCGCTTCACTCGGGCGAATCCGAGTCCCTTCGGCAATGATGCGCTCACCCTTCTTGACATCTTCACCTTGGGGCCTGATGTTGGCGCCCTTCGGTTCCGGCTTAAAAACACGGACCGAATCAGACGTATGTTCCGTATCTTCTACCTTCAGGACTGTATCAGCCCCTCGAGGAATCGGGGCCCCGGTCATGATTCGGATGGCCTGGCCGCAACCCACCGCCTTTGACGGCATGGCACCGGCGGGAACATCCTCAATCACCGACAGGGTGACCGGTTTCTGGATGGATTGCTCCTGCTTGATGTCCTCCCATCTGACGGCAAACCCATCCATGGCGGAATTATCCCACGGCGGATTATCGCGCTCAGCGACGATCTCTTCGCCCAGCACCCGACCCAAGGCCTCCAAAATGGAGATTTTTTCAAGGCCCAACACCGGCGCGGCATCGAGCACGACCTGTTGCGCCTCGTGGAGCTGGGTCAATCCGGTCGTGGCATCCGGAGCTTTCATTGACCGACTCCCTTCAGCGGTCCCGCGGTCGGCCGTCCCACTTTTAGCAACGATGCGCCTTTTTTGCAGAAGGCCTCAACCTGATTGGCGACACGGTGGTACGCTTCCGCCGTCGGCTGGTCGGAGTTGAAGAGTGCAAAGGGTTCACCCGCGTCGGACTGCGTGACCACGTCAGGATCAAGCGGAATCCGTCCCAAAAATGGGACGCCCATGTCGAGAGCGGACGCTTCCCCACCGCCCTTCCGGAATACATCAATGTGCGCATGACAATGCGGACACTCCAGCCCGCTCATATTTTCCACGATGCCGATGATCGGCACCTCGCTGTCCTTGCAGAACGTGACGGATTTTCTCGAATCGAGGAGAGCCACTTCCTGTGGCGTCGTCACAATCACCGCACCGCTCACCTTGCCCAGCAGATCGATCGTCGTCACCGACTCATTCCCGGTCCCCGGCGGAAGGTCGATCAGGAGAAAATTCAAGTCCTGCCAGTCGACGCCTCCAAGCAACTGATTGATGAATTCGTACTTGTAGGCATCGCGCCAGATGATGGGATCATCCGAGTTCTGCAGGAGAAACGACATCGAAGCGATCTTCAAATTGTACGCTTGGAAGGGAATAATCCCGCCGGATGTGCTGATCTTGAGTTTTTGGCCCTCCGCACCGACCATTTTGGGAATGTTGGGGCCATGAATATCCATGTCGCAGATCCCGACATGCCATCCTTTGAGTGCCAGGCTCACCGCAATATTGGTGGTGCACGTACTTTTGCCCACTCCCCCTTTATTGCTCATAATGAGCACTTTGTGCTCGATACGCTCCATCCGCTTGGCCACCAGCCATCGGCTATGTCCTTCTTTATCCTTTTGACAGCGTTCGTTCTCGTCGCAGATGGCACAAGCCCACATATAGGTGCAGGCATCTCCATCTCCGCCTCCGCTATTGATGACGTTAAGTTCACGTGCCATAAGAATTCATTTCTCCGACTATTTCAGTCGATCTCCCTCATCGTTAGTGGTGTCGGCCTCCGGGAACGCCGACATAGTCATCGCCCGACGATTTCGGCATCGACATGCCCGAGGCTGCTCCTCCTGCCCCCGCCCCGGCCATGGCGACCGTCGGAACACCGGCTTGGGGGGTATCTGCAGGGGCTTTCTTGCCGAAGACCCTTGCCCCGAAGATACCGACCCAGTAGAGAAGAAACATAGGGCCAGCCATAAGGGTCTGATTGAAGGGGTCGGGCGTGGGAGTCAGAATCGCGGCGATGATAAAGGATCCCAACAACGCCCACTTCCAATACTGAATCAGGAACGGCGCATCGACCCAGCCTAACTTGGCCATGAGCGTGATGGCCAACGGCACTTCAAAGATCAACCCAAACACCATCAGGAACCATAGGGCGAACCCGACATACTGCGCGATCGAGATCTGCGGCACGAATCCGGCATTCACTCCGTACGAAATCAAAAAATTCAAGGCGAACGGGAGTACGAGGAAAAAGGAGAATCCGGCCCCGGCATAGAACGCCAATGTGCTCACACAGACGAACGGCCCGACAAATCGCCGCTCCTGAACGTGAAGTCCAGGAACGACGAATCTCCAGATCTCAAACAGGAAATAGGGCATGGCGAGCACGATGGCAAACAGTCCCGCCACCTTGACGTTTTGCCACAGGGCCTCGGCCGGCGCGAGAAAAACAAACGGCACGGTCGGTAAATCGGTGGGCTCCCAGGTCAACTTGCTCGGCACGAACATGTTCTGGAGCGGGACCCGTAACCATTTGACCAACGTATCGGCATACAGAAACGTGCCCATGAAGATGACCGTCGTGGCGATCACCGCACGGGTGAGCCGGACCTGGAACTCCACGAGGTGCTCCATGACCGGCATCTTCTTGTCTTCCAGCGGCTTGAAGACCGAATCTTGCAGCCACCGGTTCAGCTTGTTCAGCACAGAGCCTCGTCAGTTTTGGAATCTGCCGATCCGACGATCCGATGATCGGGCTTCCGACAATCATCAGATCGACGGATCAACAAATGTCCCTGTGCTTCTTACTTCGGATTTATCGCCACAAACAGGCTGTTCCCCTGCCGATTGACCAACAGCACGGCAAGCTCGTCCTTCTTGATTTTTTCCGCCGCCTTTTGATAATCGCCCAGGGTCTTGATCGGTTCGTGATTGACTTCCTGGATCACGTCACCACGCTGGAGACCCGCTGCTTCCGCCGGTCCACTAGGCTCCACCGACGTGATCACGACGCCGACCGTCTTCGCGGAGATGTTCAATTGGCTCATCAACGCGTTGTCCAGTGTTTGGACACGCAATGAGGCGAGCACATTGTCGGGAAGCTTCATCGTCTCTCCCGCGTCCTTCGGCGGCGCCGCTTCCTTCTTGGCCAGCATTTCATCCGACGGGCGTTCGGCAACCTTCACGGTGATCAGCTGCTCCTTGCCTTCGCGCAGCACCTTGACCTGCGCGTCCTTGCCCACCATCGTTCTAGCGACGAGATTGCGCAGCTGGCTGACACTCTGAACCTCCTTGCCGTTAAACGCCACGACGACATCGCCTCGCTTCACGCCCGCGGCATGGGAAGGGCCGTTTTCATTGACATCGCTGATCAGCACGCCCTTCCGTTGCTCCGGAAGTTTGAACGATTTCGCCAAGGCCGGCGTAATTTCCTGGATTGCGACGCCCATCCATCCGCGTACGACCTTGCCGGTTTTCTGCAGACTGTCCACGATATCGAGGGCGATGCTGCTGGGAATCGCAAACCCGATCCCTTCCGATCCGCCGGTTCGCGAGAAGATGGCGGTGTTGATCCCGATCAGCTCTCCGTTCATGTTGACCAGCGCTCCGCCCGAATTTCCGGGATTGATCGCCGCGTCGGTCTGAATGAAATCTTCATAGTCGGCAATTCCGACGTTCCCACGCCCAAGGGCGCTGATGATGCCCAGGGTGACGGTGGAACTGAGCCCGAACGGGCTTCCCACCGCCAACACAAGGTCCCCCACCTGTAACTTGTCGTATTCCGCCCATTTCAGCGACGGCAAATCCTTGGCATCAATCTTAATCACCGCCAAATCCGTCTTCGGATCGGTACCCACCACCTTCGCCGTGAACTCGCGTCGGTCGCTGAGGGTCACCGTAATTTGAGTGGCCCCTTCGACGACGTGATTATTGGTCACGATGAACCCGTTGGAATCCAAAATGACCCCGGAACCGGCGCTTTGATCGGGGCGGCCATGCGGCATGGGGGGACCATGCGGAATCGGCGGGGGGGTCGGCCCTTCCCCACCTCCCGGCTCATCCCCAGGGGGAGGGGTCCCGAATGGATTAGGAGGAGCCCCTCCGCGTCTCCGGCTGCCTTCTCCTCCGCCCGTTACCGCGATATTCACCACGGCTGGGGTGGTCTTTTTCACGATATCCGAAAAGCCTTGAGCCCATGCTGGAGGGACCCCCGCAGCTGATGCGGACGACGCGCATCCACTGCCGGCAAGAGCCCACACAATCAGTCCGCTGCCGATAAGTAGCTTGGTCGCTTGCTGACTCCAGTTCACCATAACTGAATTCCTCCAGAATGTGACTCTCATCGAGAGTGCTAGAGTGCTAATGAAAACACGCATCACAGGGTTGAACACTTCATCTTACACCACTCATTCTACAGGCTTCAAAGAGGAAAAGTCCTCTTCGATGAAGATTCAGCCTAGCGCTAGAGCACTGCTCACCGCCCCGATACATTCCACCCTCATCTACCTCTGTCGCGCGGTTGCTTTCACCTCATGTTTCCAGTACGGTGGCTTGCGGTCACACCGGGATGGTTACCATAGGTCAGGCTTGATCCCAGGAAAACTGTTCAATTGTAGGGGGCAGGCGGCAGGAGCATGGATAGCATGTGCGCTCCTCGTTCTTCCCGCTTGCGTGAAACATCTCGAATTTCCGCCCTTGGGGGAACCCTTACCCGCCAGTGCCAAGCTGGAGATCACTCCATCGATCATAGACTTGACGGTTCGTTACAGCGATTCCTGCGGGCGGCTGCAGGAAATTCCGCTGGGCGATCGCCTTCAGGAGGCCGTACGGGAAGGAATCCGTCGAACGTTCAGTACGACGTTCGATGAAGCCACCACCACGCCCGATTATGTCGTTCAGGTGGATGTGCTCGATTCGTCGTTCGACCTCAATAAAGAGGCGTTGTACGACCGAGCTCCGGCCGTCTTGCATCTCAGTGCCGTTGCCCGCATCTACGACCGAGCGGGGACGTTGCTCCGTCAGACGGATATCAAGACTTCCCGGCAGGAACGGCTGCGGCTCGAGCAGCTCTCGAAGAATTGCGACTACATGATCGAGCCCTTCATCCGCGACGCCGTCATCGATTTTGCGACACGCGTCTCTCTCAATGCCAGACTGGCTGCCGGTGGACAGGAACCGGCTGCTTCGATAGACCCGAACCAGGTGACCGGACACTCGGGAACGACGTCGGTGTCAACGTCGCCGGATCTTCAATTCAAGGCGACGCTCCTCGACGAAAACAGCAACTTGCTGTTTGAAGGAGGCGAGCATGTCCGCGTGCGCGTGGATATCGTCAATACGGGAACGAACGTCATTGAACAGGCTTCGGCCTCGCTCACCGGCACTCCAACTATTGTCGAACGGTTTCCCGCGCCGACATTGAAAATTCCGCCTCTGCAGCCGGGCCAGACGAAATCCCTCGAATTCGTCGCCACCCTCCCGCAGACCAAACAGGCCCAACCAGCCGCGATCCAAGTCACCGTCGCCGAATGGGGAGGCGCGGCGACGCCGCCCCAAACCCTCTCGTTCACCATACAGCCGGCCGGGGCCGGCACGGACGACGTAAACCAAATTCCTGCACCGGCGCCTGGCTTTCGCCAGCCTCACACCTATCTCGTCTCAATCGGGGTCGGCGCCTATCGCGATCCCAAGCTCATCCCCCGCCGCTACGCCGCGACGGATGCGGAGACCGTCGCCGCCTATTTTCAGTCGCTCGGCGGCGTGCCGCAGTCCAACATCCGGCTGTTGCAAAACCAGAAGGCGCTCCGTGCCGATCTCCACGAGACCTTGTTCGGATGGCTGCCTCAGCATGCAGCCGGTGATGCCGTCGTGATCGTCTATTTTTCCGGCCAGGCGATGGTGACACCGACCGGTGACATCTTGCTGGTCCCTTATGACGGGACTGCTGCGGACTCGACGCGGCTGTATCCGCTCACTGATCTGGAGTCGGCCTTCGCCAGGCTCAAGGCCAAACAGGTCCTCTTCGTGTTCGACGGCATGGTGTCCAGACTGCGAGGCGATGCCAAGGGGAAAAGCGCTTCACCCCGGTGGGACCTCGGCGGAGGCAATACGGTCGCACTGATCGGAAGTGAAGATTTGTCGAAGGGACTGGAAGACGACCAGCACCACCACAGCCTGTTTACTTATTACCTCTTGAAAGGACTCCGAGGGGAAGCAGATACCAACCGCAATGGAGCCGTCACATTCGGAGAGGTTGCCGGCTACGTGCGCCAAAAAGTGGCCTGGGCGGCAAAGACGCAGTTCAACCAGGAGCAACGGCCGCTCATCCTCCCCCAACTCAAACTGGACGACCCAGCCGCCTCGCTGGTGCTGACAACACTTCCTTCGCTCACCTCTTCGGAAACACCCTAAACTGAGCAACTCATTACATTTGCTTGCGGTGGCTTAATCGCACCTCTAACTACCCCTCCCCTACTTACTAAGTTGTTAAAGCATTACCGCAATAGGCCCTAGTCCGGCTCGAAAAGGTCGATCGTTGCAGTACGGCAACATCAATGGTATATTTCATGCCATGAAAACGACCATCGATTCTGCCGGCCGTTTGGTAATTCCTAAGGAACTCCGGAAAGAAGCAGGACTTCAGCCGGGCTCCGAGCTAGAAATTCGCTGGAGGCAGGGACTGATTGAAATCGAGCCGACACCGCTTCCTGTCAAGCTGAAGAAACGTGGCCGGTTCCTTGTCGCCATGCCTGATCAGCCGATCAAGCAACTCACGAGCGAGACCGTCGAACGGACACGCCGACAGTTGACCCGCGACAGAGCAGCCTCCTCCTAACCGTATGAGTGGTTTCCTTCCCGACACCAACGTCATGGTGGCCACGGTGTGTACCTGGCATGAGAACCATGAGCGGGCCATTACGGAGATGGAGCGCCGACTTGCGGATCGGGAATTCTTGGTTATCGCCGCGCCTGCCCTGGTTGAATCTTACGCGGTGCTCACCAGACTCCCACCGCCTCATCGATTGTCGCCGCAGGACGCCATCACTCTTATCGAAACCAGTTTCCTCACCGAAGGAACAATCGCGGGCTTGGACAACAAAACCTTCCGTCCGCTGCTCCGAGAGGCAGCCGACCAGGACATAGCAGGGGGTCGGACTTATGATTGGGTGATCGCAGCTTGCGCGAGAGCTGCGCGGGTGAAGACCTTACTCACCTTCAACGCGCGGGACTTTTTAAGCTTCCACCTGGACGATATCGACATTCGCACTCCCTGAAGCGGGGACCATCCACATTTGGAGAGGTTGCCGGTTACGTGCGCCAAAAAATTGCCTGGGCGGCGAAGACTCAGTTCAACAAGACCAACGGCCCTTGCTGTTTCCGCCACTCAAGCCTGGGCGCCCATCCGCCTCACTGGTCCTCACCATACTTCCTCGCTTAGCTCTTCGGAAGCGCCATAATTCTTTTCCCTAAGTCATACGCAAAGGGGCTATACTCCATAGACCCATGGCCTGAAACTGCTGGCGATTGAGCAGAATCAGCTCCTTGGAAGTCCGTTAGCCCTTGGCAT
This sequence comes from uncultured Nitrospira sp., assembly GCA_964465695.1. GTDB lineage: Bacteria > Nitrospirota > Nitrospiria > Nitrospirales > Nitrospiraceae > Nitrospira_D. Next base: position 18,096 of record CAYXKP010000044.1, on the reverse strand, counting down.
ACTTGATGCCTATCCCGACCTAACTCTACCCTCGAACAGGAACAAACAAATAAGAAAGACAATGCGTTAGGATGGGGAATCCTCGAATCAAATTGGCGATTTCCCCATTCATTCTCCTACTCTGGCATATACCCTTTCAGCACGTAATACGGGTTATCTTGCCGAACACTTCTCAACACCAAAATGCAATATTTTCCGTGAAGCTCTTGACCATTTGCAGTTTGTGATTATTACTGCTGATTAGCTTGTAGCGGGAAGGAGGGCCGTGTGTCCTAGCCTGATCTAAGACCAGCGGCATTATGACTGTGTGAATGCGGGTGACCACCAAGTATTGTGTCGGTGGAATCCGAGACCATCAATCGGCCTCTTCGGGTGGGGTGTCACCTGAAGAGGCCGTTCATTTTTATGACAAAGAAAGGAATGCGTCATGCCTGAAACTGGTGAGCCAACGATTGCAACTACGGGAAATGGAGGGGTAACACATCTCGTCTCTTTCACTGTCTTGGCGCCTTCCGTTGCTACGTCGCTGGGTGTGACTACCAACTTGTGCTTATCGTAGATTTTTCCAGGCGGGTCGGCAATGGTCGCGAGCGTGTTGTCGTAGAGTTTTGCCAGCGCATTTGTCGCTACTTCCGTGCCAACCTCTGAGAGTTGCTTGCTGAATCCTACGAATGAAGAACAGACTGCTACCTTATTTCCGTAAGCTTCCTCTAACCTCTCAGCAAGTGCTTGCTTGTGCGCGGCGTGGTAAACCAGCAAGATTAAGGGTGCAACCATCGGGAGTCGCGTCAACCACAAAAGCATGGTATCTGAAAATGTATGTGTGACTTCGTGGAACGAAAACCAATTGGCAATGGCTATCACGGTGATGAGAACCAGTGACGTAACGTACAGTGTCTCCATATTCCGGATGGGTTTTAAGAAAGTATCGCGTCGTTCGGCAAAGCCATAGGCAAGGCCGGTACTCGCAGCTCCAGGTAGCAGACTCTCAATTGTTTTCAGTAGTGCTTGGCCTTGATTTTCCACATTGGCAAACCGCGTCTTCCCTTGTTCTTCAAGTTCTGCAAGTCGATGTTCGTAATCACCAAGCCGTTCTTCAACCGTTTCCGCCTTGTCTGCAAGGCTTTTGGTCTTGATCGCCGACTTCTCCACCTCGGTCATTGCCACTGAAACATCTTTTGCATCGGCGTTGACCGCATCCCTTGTTGTCTTGATATCGGCGAGAATTTCTATTAGTTCGTCAGCAACTACCTCGGCACGTGACCTATGGCTATCAGTATCAGCAACATGCTGCTTCGCTGTTGTCAATTCACGATCGAGTTCACTGATTACTTTGTCGCCATGCAATCTTGCATCTTCAATATGTGCAGATTTAGTCGCAACTACGGTTTGATGATCCTCAATCTTTGTTTTTGCTGCCAGGGCCTGTGTTGCCGCACTTGTGATTTCGCCAACCTTTGATAGGGCCTCATTGAGCGCCGCCTTAATCTTCGCCAGTTCAACGATACTTTCCGAGATTTCGGCACTGGCGGACTGAATTTCAATTGGTCAATTACTACCTGGCAAAGGAGGACCATTGTCCTCATGATGATGAGGAGGACCTCGTCCGACATCTCTTTACCACCGCGGCGTCTGATCAATGATTTTTGATACTGGAGGATGTGGGGAGATCTATTCAAGGCAGTCTTGATCCGACATAATCTTGTGCATCGCAATGGCAGATGAAGGATTGAAGTTCATGGCGTACACTGACAACCAAAAAAGTAGCTGCCCATACATGATTACCACTGAAGGGAGGATTTCATGAACGCTCCGATACATCTACGTCAACTACGTCAACTATTGTTCGCGGTCGTCCTCGGGATTCTTTCTATTGGACCTGAATCTATACTTGCTGAACAGAATTCCTCTACAAGCAATAAGACTCCCACAACTACGCCTGCAGATAGTGACAAGGAACAGCCCTCTGCAAATTCTCAGCCAATATCAAATGCCGATACGGGTGCCAATGAGACAGCTGATACGGAAAGCTCAATAGCTACAGATAAGGAAAAGGAAGACAAGAAACCAAAGAAAAAAGATGGATGCAGACCAGGTTCTTTGGCATTGATGGGGGTGGGTTGCTAGATGTGTATAGCTCCACACTTTATCTGACAGCGAAGAAAAACTGTCAGAGACAAGGGTCGGGAGTCCTTTATAGACATTCCCAATCATTTCGGATCGTGAATCGCACATGGCGCAAGAGTTCCGATTTAGCTTCGCCGTCCGATACGCCCAGTAGCCAACACGCCCCTCGGACACACTTCCCCTTTGCTTCAGCTGGTAGACCTCCCCCGCGTTTTCTTATCAGCTCATCTAACGCTGGAACCTGACCCTTCACTCTTGACCTCCTAGAAGCCTGCTGAGCTGAGCACTACGGGCCAGGACTATCGGTTAGACATGACTACACCGGGCCAGCTTACTCCGACCCCTTTTGCTAGTCGGCTGACTTACGAAACCCTCTATTGAATTGCCCCTGCCCGGTAGGGCGGGTTCTTTACTCCAACGTAGGATACTGTTCCGCAACACTTGGGAGCTACCTTGTGATCCGGACGGTGATTGACGCGGGCTCCTTATAACAGGAGGTGCGGTATGAGGCTCTTCTTATTAGTTGGCTGCGTACTGATTGTAGGGATGGGAGTTGTAGGCTGTGAAAAACGGCCCTATGTCGTCTGTCGTGGCGAGGCTTACTGTACGGCTCCCTTGACCCATGACGAAGCGATGCACGCCTCGCAACTCAAGAAAGCCTGGGCAGATGACCATTTATACGTCCGCCCAGGTCAGTAGGAGCGGCAAATAGTTTGAAGGAGGTCCGTAACGCCGGCGAGCCAGCCGCACAACGTTTTGCCCGATGCATAACCCCTCGCACCTCGCACACAAAAAGAGGGTGGGAAGTTGCCTCCCCACCCTCTCCTTCGATCTGTTACGGTCTTGCAGTGGCGATGACTCACCTCCTGCAGACACTCCGCTGCTATTGGCTATTCACCTGTAATTGAATACTGCCCGTCTCAGCCAGCGCAGGATTGATGGTGACCGTGTACGTGTCTGTTGAAGCCAATGTGACAGGGTTGAGGTCAAAGCTCGATGCTGAACTCGTCATCCCAGCTAGCAGGATACCATTCGGGCTATAGAGATTCACGGTCACATTGCCCAGCTTATTATTGGTGACCTTGATCGTGACCTGTTGATTCGCGTTGCCTGTAAACGTATAGCGCCCATTCTGGCCCGGGCGGCTGATCGTGATCGACCTTGGGGCCGCATTCATTCTTAATGCATCCGAAACCTCGGTCGAGAGAGTCAAGGTCATTTTGCCGGTGTAGCTGCCGACAGGGTCGATGAGAACCGTGTACGTGCCGGTGGTCGGCAAGGGGTTTTGATCTTCAAGGCCTCCGCCAGCCGTACCCACAGCCGTTGACGCAAGGATGGAACCATCGGATGTGAGAAGCGTGACCGCGCTGGATGTAATACTCACCGACGTAAGCCCGAGATTCACCCATTGCCCGGCCTTGCCATTGAATGTATACCGCGCCGTCTGGCCCACTTTGGTCAGACTGACCGGCACGGAGGCTCCATCGATTGCGATCGTACCCGTGACGGGAGATGAAAGCGCGAGTGTAAGGCTGCCGGTATAGTTACTCACCGGCTCCACGGCGATGGTGTACGTTCCGGTTGCCGGCAGAGCCGTCAGAGGATCAAGACTGCCGCCACTGGGACCGACTGTGGTCGATTCCCACTTGCTGCCATCCGGTTTTAGTATGGCCACAGTCGTCATGGGAATGGACACTCCGGTCAGACCGATATTCACCCATTGCCCCTCCGTCCCGTTAAATGTATAGCGCGCCCGTTGACCCGGTACGGTCAGATTCGGTGTAACGGTTCCTTGGTCAATCGTGATCGTGCCGGTTATATCGGGGGCATTATAAAGCGCAAGCTTCAGTTTTCCGGTGTAACTGAGATCCGATTCAATCAATACAGCATACGTTCCGGAGGCCGGAAGAACCTGTCCCGGAATCATAGCGCCTCCAACACCACCCCCCGAGACAAATGAGGTTGGCTTGCCTAACAAACTCCCATCTGGAGCAACAATAGAGACGTACCCGCTTCGGATCGTCACGTCACTCAATTGTAAACTTACCGTTTGGCCGCTCTCTCCCGAGAATTTATACCGGGCTTTCTGCCCGGTCCGATTGATATTGGCCACTACGGCCGGACCGTGTGGGACAATTTCACCGCTGAGCTCGCTTGATACCGTGATTTTGAAACTTCCCGTATAGTTACTGAGCGGGTCGAAGAAAATTGTATAAGTCCCCGTCACCGGCAATTCCTCAAGATCGACACTTGCGCCGTTCACCTCGCTGGAAGAGATCGTTGCTGCCGAATCGGTTGAAAACTGGTAGGCTGCCATGGACGTATGCACCTGTGTTTGGGAGGAGAGTGGCCGCTCGCCCATAGTGGCATAATAGTTTTTCACTGCGGAGACATGTCTGGGTACCGTCCCGCCGTCAGGCCGATAGACTGAAACGTAAAACTGTGTGAGCGTGACACCGCTGAAGCCGATATTGATTCGCTGACCGGCTGTGCCGTCGAAGACCATCACGCCGTTCTTATTCGGAGTGGCGATCTTTACCGTGGCCGGGTCCCCGTTGACAGCAATACGACCGTTGTATTCGATATCCGCTGCCTCAATGCCTGGCGGTAGAGCAGTCTCTCCGGCATAACTCCTATCGGTTGCAATACTGGAAATGATTCCCGTTGCCCCAAGCACAAGCAGTACCGTTACCACTCGTACTCGGCACTTCACCCACGGCCATAGGCTGTCCATAGTCGCCCTCCTATTTAGAAAAACCGACGGCTCCTGGTGTTGTCACCTCATTTTGAGTTGTCTTGCAAGCCGGGCTAACGCGCGGACTCTACCCTTTTTTGTGTCCGTGGCGCAATCCCCTAGACACTGATTGAACAATTATCTGTACAATCCCCCCCCTCTGGGGGGATGAGGTCACCGTCTCAGATGTCGGAGGAGCCAATTGATATTAGGAACAAAACAAATGCATTTGGATGGATAAAGATGCCCATCCGTCGGCTGGCGGCAAAAAAAGAGGGTGGGGAAGTTGCTCCCCACCCTCCTCTTAGGACTCCATTAAAAACTTCTCAGAACTATTCGGCCTTACAGAAGCTCCGTTCGTAATTGATGATCGCCCAGGCTTCTTCTTCCGTGATTGCGGCGGGGATCAAGGACACCATCCCCGTTCCGGGGCTTCCGTTCTTGATGACCCAGAACAGTTCACCATCTTTCCGTTTCTTATGGAACTTGCAGTTGGTGAAATCCCGTGGGCTTGGATTCAGGATCTTGCCGGCTTCACCCTGGCCGTCCCCGGCCTTGCCATGGCAATTGAAGCAGGTGCCCTTCCCCTCGTAGAGCGCCTTGCCTTTGGCGATGCTTTCCGGGCTGGAGGCCACCGGATTCTTGAGAGCTTTTGCGTCCGCGGCTTGATCAGGCGGAACGCGAGGCTTCAAAGGATCTTTTTCCTCGGCTCCGACGACCGAGACCGAGAGAAACATAATTGCCGCAGTGATTCCTAAAAACTTGGACAGATACCCCATCACACGTCCTCCTTTGTGTTAAACCCACCGAGCCTGACCGTCATTTCAGGCTACCGACTCGTCTTCATCATCTCAAGAGCCAGGTAAAACGCTCGAACTATATCAATGCCCTGGAATTACTGTCAAGAAAACATCCCCCTCCTCCGGTGTCGTTCGTCCTCTTCTGACCAGGGAGCGATCAAACCTCATGCCACCATCAATTGAAACGAAGGTTAGAAAAAGTCGGTACTTACGCTGTCTGCTGTAAACTCATCCCGTCTTGTCAGCGATTTCGTGGCACCTTTGCGCCTCACTATGCCATCCACGCCTCATCGATCGATACACAAGCCGGTGACTGTGGCATCTGACCAAATTACCGACTCTGACGCACATCGACAGGTTCAATTTGGCCAGAACGTTCGAGCTCTATGCTGGGAGATTAGGACCACCAGGCGGGCACACAGGGGATTCAATGAGCGTGATTGGTGAGGCGCAATATTATCGTTTCAGCACAATGTCCCGGGCGACTTTTCCACTCGGTCCGAAAGGTTTTTGTGGTTTCCCGTTTAATTCGGCCTTGACCCCCCCGGCGTTCCCAAGGGTTAAGATGAATTGGTCCTGTCCCTTCCAATGGCCTCTTTCACCGGGTCGTAACAACGATTCCTGCGGACTCCCGTTATCGATTTGCACGACAACCCAGCTCAACTCGGTCGCTTCCAAATCCAATACCAACTGGCCGTCTCCAAAATTCTCCGTTGCGTTCAGAGCGATTCCAGCCAGCGGGCCTTCGCTGCCTGAAGAGGCCGTCGATACCGTCTCCGGCTCCGATCTGGCGGTTGCACCGGAGGCGTTGACAGGTTCCTGTCGCGGAGGGGCTTCGGTCGTTGTCTTTGGTGCTCCAACATGCGGATCGGCTGGTTTTATGACTTCGGCGGTACGTTCAGGCTCACGAGCCGTGGTAGTCTGAACTTCTTTCGCCGCTTGGGTCGTACGCTTCGTCGCCGGCCCTTGCTCGGGGGCTGCGCGCCGAAAGACCGACGATTGCTCTCGACTGAGGAGAAAAACCAGCGTCAGTACGGCGATACTGATCGCAATCGTGACCGCTTTCCGGTTGGACTGGCGCTTGCGATCTTCTTCGATCTGCCGAACCTTGAGCCGTTCGCGCTCATCCTGTTTCTCGTAAAAGGAGCCGGCCGATTGGATGAAGCGGTGAATCGCATCTTCTTCGTCCAAACCCAACGATCGGGCGTAGGAACGCACAAACCCCTTGGCAAACACTTGGTCGGGCAGCTTGGCGAAATTCCCGTCTTCGAGCGCCTTGACGAAATCCGTGCGAATGCGGGTTTTCGACGCCACTTCATCGACGGTCAATCCTTTGGTCTCTCGGACTTGCCTGAAGAATTCGCCGACCGACTCCATACGTCTCCTACTTCAATCGCGTCAAGAGTTCCGATGCCGCCGCCGCCAGCTCTCCGCCCTTATCCAAAGTCGCCACTTTTTTCAGAATCTCACGGGCTCTGGTCGCATAGCCTAATTTATAGTACACCCGACCGAGCTCAAGATACGTCATGGCGGGCGGGACGCTCGGGGGGCTTGCCGAGACCGCATCTTCCAATGCCTCCATCGAGCCTTGAAGATCGCCCTGGTGTGCCAGTGCGCGCCCGAGATGAAATCGAGCTAAATCCGGCGTCGGATAGAGGGGGTTCGCCAAGGCTTGCCGGTAGGATTGGATCGCCTCGTCCCACCGATCCTGATTGGCCAGCACTTGTCCCAGGTACGTGTACGCTTCGGAGTAGGTTTCATCGGCTTTGATGGCCGCACGGAATTGTTCTTCCGCATGGGACAATTTGCCCTGCAGGGCATACACATGTCCCAGGGCGTACCGCGCTTCCTTATTGTCCGGATTCAACTGCACGGACTTTTGAAACGAGACGAACGCCTTTTGCCGATCCCCGGGGAGGCTGGCGATACCCTCTTGATAATGGCCTTGTGATTTTTGGATCACTTCTTTGTCGTTCGCACATCCTGCCAGCATACTGAAGATTCCTAAATACACCAGCGGACCATACCCTCGTCGCCGGTCCACCCACCGATCGCCTCCGGTCATTGAACGTCCTCAAAGTGCGTGAGCCGCTTAAACTCGGCGAACCGAGCCTGAATCTCTTTGTAATCCAGGATGCGCAATCGGTCAAGACTAAAGGATTCTACGGTAAAGGACGCCATGACGCTCCCGAAGATAATGGCCTGTCTCATGGCTTCCGGAGACCGGTTTCCGGTCGCCGCCAAGTACCCCAAGAATCCGCCGGCGAAAGTGTCTCCGGCGCCCGTCGGATCGCGTACGTCTTCGAGCGGAAAAGCCGGCGCCCCGAAAACCTGCTTTTCATTGAACATGAGGACGCCATATTCGCCCCGCTTGATGATGAGATGTTTGGGTCCTCGCGAAAGCACGAGCTTCGCCACTTTGACCAAATTGGAATCCTGCCCCAGCGCGCGCGCTTCCCCGTCGTTGATGATCAGAACGTCCACTTTCTCCAAGACGTTCCACAGCGCGTCCCGCTGGCCGTTGATCCAGAAATTCATCGTGTCGCAGGCCACCAGCGCCGGACGCTTCACTTTGTGCAGAACATCGAGCTGCAGCTCCGGATGGATGTTTCCCAGGAACAGCACGTCCGGCGCGCGATAGGCTTCGGGAATCTGCGGACGAAACGTTTCGAACACGTTGAGCTGCGTGTCCAAGGTATGGGCCTCGTTCAGCTGGTGCGTGTATTCTCCCTTCCAGCGGAATGTGGCCCCTGGGCGCCGCTCAAGACCCGTAAGATCGATCCCGCGACTTTTCAGGAACGCGATATGCTGTTGGGGAAAATCCTCTCCGACCACGGCAATGAGCGCGACCGACGTGAAAAAGCTGGCCGCCGTTGAAAAATATGTAGCCGACCCTCCAAGAATGTCGGTCCCTTCGCCGAACGGGGTCTTCACCGTATCGAGCGCAACCGATCCCACGACTAGCAGTTTCCCCATGGCTAGCGGACTCCTTTCTTCTTCGGCATCAGAGCACGGTCAACCAGCACGGCGAGCTTCTTCCGAACAGCCGTGGGAATCCGACCGGGTGCCGTCAAAATGGCATTGTCCAATGCCCGATGACAGGCACAATTTATCGGATCGGCGAAGGACGGCATCACGACACGGAGTATTTCTTTGGCGAGGGCCACGTTCCGATGGAGCGTCGCCAACACCGCCTCCACCGTGACCGCCTCTTCCGTCTCATGCCAACAGTCATAATCCGTCACCAGCGCCACGGTCGCGTAACAGAGCTCCGCCTCACGAGCCAGTTTCGCTTCCGGCATATTCGTCATCCCGATCACATCGACGCCCCATTGCCGATAGAGCCGTGATTCCGCTTTCGTCGAAAACTGCGGTCCCTCCATGCAAAGATAGGTCCCGCTACGATGCAACTTGGCGCCGACCTTTTCTCCGGCCGACAGGAGAACCTGTCCCAGCTCGGCACAAATCGGCTCGCCGAAGGCCACATGGGCGACGATTCCGTTGTCAAAAAAAGTCGAGACGCGCCGTTTCGTGAGGTCGATGAACTGATCCGGCACGACGACGTCGCCCGGCTGAATCGATTCCTTCATACTGCCGACCGCGCTGATCGAAATCACATGAGACACCCCGAGAGATTTCAGCGCGAATATGTTCGCACGGTAGTTGATTCCGCTCGGATTCAACAAGTGTCCTTGCCCATGCCGAGAAAGAAATGCGACCCGAATTCCTTCCAGCGAGCCCACGGTAATGGCATCGGAAGGAGCCCCGAAAGGCGTGCGGACTCTGATGGACCGAGTAGAGGTGAGTCCTTCAATGTCGTACAGCCCGCTTCCTCCGATCACCCCGACCGTTACCCGCTCATCCTTCCCTTTTCTCTTCATAGAGTTCCTTTTGAAAGGGCCTGCTGCAACGCAGCGGGCTGTTTCTGTTGTTCAAGGGTTTTCATAAATTGCTCGATGCGTGCGATGACTCGTTGCGCCGTCCGCTCATACGGCTCGCTGTCCTCAATCGACAGCCACGCAACGCCCGCTTCACTCCGAAACCAGGTCATCTGCCGTTTCGCAAAACGTCTCGTGTCGCGCTTGAACCGCCGCACCATTTCGGCGTAATCGCACTCATTGGCCAAATAGGCTCCGACCTGGCGATAGCCGAGACCTTTCATCGAACCGAGCTCGCGCCCGTATCCCCGACCGAGCAATGATCGAGTCTCTTCTACCATTCCATGAGTCAACTGCCAATCGATTCGTTCTTCAATCCTTCGATAAAGGGTGTCTTTCCTTCGCTCAAGGCCGATCAGAAGAGCGGAAAACGGCGTCTCGTGAAATCCGTGTTCAGCCTGCACGGTCGACAGTGGGCGCCCCGATAGCCGATAGACTTCCAACGCGCGCATGACTTTGGATTCGTCGTTCGGATGCAGTCGTGTTGCCGTTTCAGGGTCAACACGCGTCAGCTCTGCATAGAGCTCCTCACGCCCTCGTTGGTCTTTCAATTTCTTCAGGCTTTCCCTCACATGCGGGTCGGCTTGGGGGGCCGGACATAACCCTCTCACCAAGGTCCGAATATACAACCCTGTTCCACCCACAACGAAAGGCAGGCGCCCCGCTCCGTAGAGACGTTCGATTTCTCCCATCGCAACCCGCCGATACCAGCCGGCGTTGAAGGTTTCGTGTGGATCTGCCAAATCGATCAACCGATGCGGCACACCCTGACGTTCTTCGACGGTCGGCTTATCCGTTCCAATGTCCATCCCGCGATAGACTTGGCGGGAATCCGCCGCCAGCACATCGGTCTCAAGGTATTTGGCGACTTGTGTTGCAATCCGACTCTTCCCGACGGCTGTCGGACCCAGAAGCACGACGAGGGGACGGTAGTGGAGCAACTCGTCTGATCGCATGTCACATGAACGTTGCCGAGCCGGCGACACCCGGGATAAAAACTCTCCACCTACTATGCCTCGCCTCTGCCCGCATCATCGGCTACCAGCCGGCTCGTCCGAACATTTTCTCCAGATCCGTGATGCTGAGTCGGAACGACGTTCTCCGCCCGTGCGGACAGGTCGTCATCTCCCCTTCAGCACGCCATTCTTCGACCAGAGCCTTGATTTCTTCCGATTTCATTGAGCGGCCTGCCCGAACGGCACCGTGACATGCCAACGATGCCAGAACCGACCGCACTCGTGCCTCCACACTGGACACACTATCCCATTGCGTGAGGTCATCTATGAGGTCCTGTAGAAACGTGATCGGATCGATCTTGCCCAGACCGACCGGAATCGCCCTGATCAAGACGGTGGAGGAACCAAACGGTTCGATTTCCATTCCCAATTGCTCCAGATCGTTTTGGTGGCGTTGAAGCAGCGAAGCCTGAGGTGGCGACAGTTCCACCTGATCGGGAATCAGCAATGGCTGGGCCTGGATGCCGCGGCTGCTCCAAGCGCGATACAGTCGCTCGAACAGGACCCGCTCATGAGCCGTGTGCTGATCAATCACCGTCAAATCTCCGCCGACTTGAGCGATGAGGAATGTCCGATTGACTTGTCCCAGCGCCCTCACCTCACCTGAAGGCACTCGAACGTAAGGCTCCGCCGCTTCGCTCACCAACGGTAATTGGCTTTCTGGGCCGGGCCACCAAGTCTTCGACTCCGCTTCAACGGATTCGGATGTGGAGAGAGTCGTCACGATGGCATCCGATGTCCGAGGCACGGACTCCACGAGCGGAGTCTTTCCACGCTCATCCGACTTTCCGCCGCTCAAGGCTTGCCGGACCGCTCGCCGCACAAGCTGGTGGATCAACTCATTGTCCGAAAATCTCACTTCCCGCTTGGTCGGATGGACATTGACATCGACCCGGTCCGGATCGATGTCTAGAAACATCACGAATCGCGACTGACTCCCCTTGGCGAGAAATGAGCCATACCCTTCCCCGACCGCATGAAACACCGCGACGTTGCGCACAGGACGGCGGTTCACAAACAGCTCTTGCGGTATGCGCGAAGACTTCGCATGGACGGGGTCCAGTATATATCCGCTGATATGAGCCCCAGGAACTGCGGCCTCCACGCGGAGACTTTGATCGAGAAAAGTGCGCCGATAGACCTGGGCGATCCGATCATCATCCAATAGAGCCGAGGGGTAATTCAGTATCTCCTCGGCGTTGTGCGTCAAGCGGAAATGGATGGACGGCCAGGCGAGCGCGGCTTGCTGTACGACCCGGCTGATATGCAAGAACTCCGTGAGGGTGGACTTGAGAAACTTTTTCCTCGCCGGCTGGTTGTGGAACAGGTCCGCGACCTCGATTCGTGTTCCCGTGACGGGAGGGGCTTCGGCAACTTTCCCGATCGCCCCGCCGACCACATCCAACTCGGTCCCTACTTCGTCGAGACGAGTCGCCGTCATCAACCGAACATGAGCCACGGCGGCGATGCTCGGCAACGCTTCGCCGCGAAATCCCATCGTCCGGAGAGACCAGAGATCAAGGTCCGACTGCAGCTTACTGGTGGCATGCCGCTGAAAAGCTCGTGGCGCATCGTCTCGACTCATGCCTTCTCCGTCGTCGGTCACCCGAATCAAGAGAAGCCCTCCGTCCCTCACGTCGATCGTGATGGACCGACTCCCCGCATCGATGCTGTTCTCGAGGAGTTCTTTTACGACCGCCGCCGGGCGTTCGATCACCTCCCCCGCTGCGATGCGACCGATGACGTCCTCGGGAAGTGTACAGATCTTGCCACTGCCGTCGGTTCTCAGCACGGCACGATGCTCCTCATGATCGATAGGACGATGACGGGGCGGGACGTCGCGCCACGGCGACGATCATCGGATCTCAGCCAACTTATTCTTCGCCAATTTTGATTCGTCCGATGAAGGAAACTCTTCAAGTACTCGCTTGAGATTCTTCCTTGATCTGCCGAGATCGCCGGTCTCGGCGGTCGCCAAACCCAGCTTGTACAGCGCCGCGGGAATCTTTTCGTTCCCCGGGTATTCCGCCACGAGGTAATCGAATGTTTGGATGGCTCGCCCATAATCTTTCAAATTGTAATATGACTCTCCCAACCAATAGTGGGCGTTCGGAGTCAGCGACGTACTTGGAAAATCTTTGATGAACCGCTGGAACCCGGCGGCGGCGAGCTCGTATTTCCCATTGAGATAATCATTATAGGCCAGATTGAAAGCGGACGTCGGCGTGATTCCCGACACCGTCACCGTCGGTTCCGGAGATTGCGTCTGCTTGCTCGGCTTGGATGTACGCGGCTCCGTCGGGGTATCCGACTTGGCAGGCGCCTGGTTGGCGACCTCCTCCAATTTTGCCAATCGGTTCTCAAGTTTCTGAAAGCGTGCCGCCAGATCATCGAATCGCGACCTTGCAGGATCCGCATCCTTGCTTCTTTCTACGGTCTCCAATCGGCGCATCACCGCATCCACCCGTTGATGATCCTGCTCCTGCGTGCGTGAGATGGTGGAGAGCTGAGAGCGCATTTCCAAAAAATCGGCATGCTTGGCACAGCCGACAAGCATGACCGTCGGTAACGATAATGCCAATACCGTAGAACCGAGCACGTGCGTACGGACACACATATTCTTACCGCACCTCTCTAAGTTGTGCCAGCTTGTCGGACGCTTTTCCCGCTTCAACGGTTTTCGGGTAAAGCGTCACCACCTGCTTAAAGGCTGATGAGGCTCGTTTTTTATCCTTCAAAGCGAGGTACGCATATCCCTTTTTCAAGATTGCGGCGGGTACCTTTTCACTGCCGGGATAATCAAGCTCGACTTTGTCGTAGGCGTCGATCGCTCTCTGAAACTCCTTCTTGCCGAAGTACGATTCTCCCAACCAGAACCGGGCATTCGGCGCGAGATTAGAGTTTGGATAGTCCTCAAGGAATCCGACAAATCCTTGCCGAGCGCCTTCCAGATCCCCGTCCCGAAACAAGCCTAATACCCGCTCGTAGCGAACCCGGTCAGGTGGGTCGGCACCGGCCTGAGCCGGTTCAAACTTCAGTGATTCTTGAGGAGGAAGAATCGTTGTCGCACCCGCCGTAGTCTCGGGCCCAGCAGCCGATTTTGACGCCTCCACTCCTCCTTCCTGCACGGGCTCATTCGACCCCGGCGCGGAGTGTTGCGGCGGTTTGTGAGCCGGTTGCAATGGAGCATGCCTGTTTGATGCCTGCTCGACAATCTTTGCCAACGCCTCGATACGGCCGTCCTGCTCGTCAAGGCGAGCCGTGACTTTTTTTCCGACTGCTTCGAGCGCTTTCGTGATGGAAACCACGCTTCGGCTGACATCCTCCGCATGAGTCGCCGTCGTTTTTGCATCGGCATCGAGTCTCAACGCGAGGTGCTTCCCGGCTTGCTCTTGCTCCCCAACACGGTCATTCAGGCCGGTCAGTGCCTCCCGAAACCCGGTCAACACGTGATTGAATTGAGTGAACTTTTGAGTGATGTGCTCAATCTTATTCTGGTGCTCCGTCAACTCTTTTTGATGCACTTCCAGCTTGGCATCGACGCGTTTTGCCACCCCCTCATTCGTGCGCTGAACGACGTCAATAACCTCTTTTTTCAGCGTCTCCATGGCCTTGGTCAGCTCATCGAGCCGGGCCGACACCTTCGTATCCTGGGTTTCGAAGCTCTTCTGCATCCACAGATACCGTGTACTGCTGTCCGTATCGAGCTTTGCCGCCAACTGTTCGAGTTTTTTCGTCTGCTGCTCCAACTGGGCTGATCGATGCTTGAAATCTTCCTGTTTGTTCTGAAGCTCTCGCGCCTGATGCAGAGCCTTTTCCAGCTCTCCTCGCAGTTGCGGCAGTTCATGTTCGCGTAAGGTTGAAATTTCCTGGTTTTGCCGGGCTCTTGTCTGGGACAGCTGTTGCTGAAGATCTTTTTCGGCTTTTTTCAGATCGGACTGCTGTGCGACACACCCGGGTAGAAGGAGACCACCCACGGCGATGCCGAGGAGCATACCATGCGTGGTTCGTAGTGGAGACGTCATCTCTTGGGCTCTAAACGACACTCGCAATCAAGGCATGTTCGGACGGGTGGCCTGGTCCCCGCACTACTTCCCCGTCTTGACGACGACGAGATGTCCACGGCGATTCTGGGAGTAGCAGGACTCCGAATGTTCTGTGCAGAACGGCCGCTCTTTGCCGTAGGAGACGACCGACAAATGAGTGGGAGACACTCCCAATTCAACGAGATAATTCCGAACGGCCTTCGCACGCTTCTCACCCAGCACCAAATTGTAGGCCGAAGTACCCCGCTCATCACAATGTCCCTCGATTTTCAGCTGTGCATATGGATTCGACCTGGCCCATTCCGCATCGCCGGAAAGGGCGTGACGCCCTTCATCAGAGATCGAAAAACTGTCGTACGCAAAAAACACATCTCGAAGTCCCGCTGCCACCGAAGCCACCTGCTCCGCACGAATTTCAGCCAGCTGACGAGCGGCTGCGCCGGAATCTGCTTTTGCGATCATCGCGTTGGCATGGCCGGCGCCGTTTGGACTACCTCCATTACCCGCATTTCCTCCGAGCCGTTCCTCAGAAGGATTGCGATCCAATCCCCGTAGGCTGTTGGAATCATCTCGTCCGGAGAACGAAGTATCGGGAAAACCGGAACCCGCCCCCTTCTTCGCCATCTCTCCCCTGGCCATCTCCTCCTGTAACGCCTGGATATCTCCCCCCGATCGAACAGCCTTCTTCGAGCACGCTGGAATTCCCAGTACGATGACGGCAAGAATCAACGGCAAGTAGCTGGCTGGTAACGTTTTCATTGGATTCCTTCCCTCCTGTGAAATGTCGTCCCTTTTTCTTACAGCGAAGGACGATTGCCGTCAATGCCTTCCTGGATATTTACGATGCCGGGGACCAGGACGGTGCGCTATTGTGAGCACCGGTAAACGTAATACGCTCAAGATCTTTCCCGTCCACATTGATCATGTAGATCTGACTCTTGCCGTCCACGGTCGAGCTGAAGACGAGATGTCGGCCATCCGGAGACCAGGACGGAGAGTCATCCACCCCCAGTCCAGTCGTTAATTGAAGATGCTTCTGACCGTCGGGAGTAATCACGCACAGTTTGTACTCTTTTTTCGGAGTCCGACATACGTAGGCGATCCAATTTCCTCGCGGAGACCAGGCCGGAGCCGCATTATAGTCTCCATCAAACGTCAATCGACGCACGTTGGTTCCATCCGCACTCATGAGGAAAATCTGCGGCCCACCGCTTCGATCCGACGTAAATGCGAGTTCCCGACCCGAGGGCGACCACGATGGAGATAAGTCCCCTGCCGCATTCGTGGTGAGTCGCTGAACGGCTTTCGTGTGGGTATCCAAACGGTACAATTCGGCGTTTCCCTCATGGCTCGATGCATAGGCCAGTGATTTTCCATCGGGTGATAACGCCGGTGTGATGTTCAACCCGCCTTGCGCGACGAGCGTCCACCGTTTCCCGTGGCAAGCTCGATCATGTCGATATCCTGCGTGTTTCGATTGCGGTACGTCGTGAAGACCAAAAACCGGCGATCCGGCGACCAGCGCGGCATCAAGTTCAAGAACCCGTCGGCCGTCAGCTGACGCGGCTCGTATCCATCGTAGTCCATCACGAATAATTCCCGGGCCGTTCCCAGCTCCGATACGTAAGCGATCTTCGTACGCGCAATTCCGGGTTCTCCCGTATAACGAAAGACCAACTCATCCGCGAAGCGATGGGCCATGAGACGGGCGACAGAGGTCGAGCCGACATAGCGTTTTCCACCGACGACTTCATTACTGCCGGCATCATACACGTACCCATCCATGCTGAGATCGGTATCCTTGCTCCCACTCTTGATTCCCGCCTTACCCCACACAATGACCGACACCCCATTCTCGGCGGCTTGCTTGAAGGAGGGATCAGGCTCCGCCCCCAGATGACCGACTTTGATGCCGATACTCGGCAAATCGACAAGAGTAAAGACCAGCGAACGTCGAATGTCCGCCTTGAGCACTTCTTCGATGCGCGTGCCAAACTTCACACGTCCCTCGGGTGATTCCGATCCGCCGAGGTTTTCAATCCCGGCAATGGCCAATGGAATCTTTTGAAAATCCTGTCTGGTGGCTTCGAGAAAGACGTCGGCGGCACCAGATTCCATGATCCAAGCGACGCCGGTCGTTACGCACAGGCTGACAAACACAACAGCTCGAAACGTCATGGTCTATCCTTGCGGTTCTCCGACGATAAAAGTGAAATGGGCGTCAAAGTACGGATCCGTGATGTCTCGGGGAAACACGGGTAATGGATTGGCACTGAGCACGGCTCGTTTCCCGGCTAAATCATAGTATTCGTTTCCGGAAGATTGCTCGATCGTCACACCGGTAACCAACCCGTTCTTATGAAGCCTGAACTGTACGACCACAATGTAGGCTTGATTGGTCAGATCCAGAGGTGGAGCATTCCACGCATTGCTGATCCGCTGTCGCACGAGCGCAAGATACGCATTGGATCCCGGAGTCATCCCTGGAACCTTCAATGTGGTGTCGACAGTCTTGACGCTTTGTACCTTCGCTTCCACTTGAGGGGCGGGTTTTGACGGCATATCCGGCGGGGGGGCTGCTTTGGGCACCTCGATCTTTTTGATTTTCTTCAGTTCCTCGTCCAATTCCTTCGCCAAATCTTCCGTCAAGGATGGAGACGGAGCGGAGGCAACGGATTTTTTTTGCATTTCCTTTGCTTCAGTGACGACCGGTACATCCGGCAGCTTCATTACCGGCGACTTCCTTGGCTTTTCCTCCGGAGCGATATCGCCGCGTTTGGGAGCATCCGGAGGCAACTCAATGTCTTTCAGGATGTCGTGCATGAGATCATTCGACGATTTTGCCGGAGCTACCGGAGGGGGAACGGATGCGGCGGTCGCCGGTGGAAGAGACACAGGAGCTGCTTTCACGAGAGGAGCGGTCTTAGGCTGTTCAATGGGTTTGGGTGGCTCGACGGGTTTGGGTTGCGCAATGGTCTTGTGCTGTTCAACAGCCTTGGGTTGCTCGATCGACTTCGGCTGCGGTACCGGCTTGGATGGTTCCACCTCTTTTTTGATCGGCTGACTTTTCTGAGGTTCAACAGCCTTCTCCGGAGGAGTCGGCAGACTCGCGAGGGAAATCTCAATGGACGCCAGAGGCCGTTCGCCATGTCGCGGCAGACGAATCCACGCCACCATCGCCAGTATGCCGATATGTAAGACCAGAGAAACGACGACGGCAAGGCCGAAGCGACGAATCAGCGTCGCCTGCCATTCATCATCCGAACCCATGCCGGCCGATGCCCAAGCCCGCACTGTGGACCTTATCCTACTGGTTGTATTGGGATGGCGTCCCCTCACTGACGCGTTCTGGCCCCGTGGGATCAGTCACCATGCCGAGTTTTTCAATACCGGCTTTTTTGACCCCATCCATCACCTGAACTACGATTCCATACG
>CAYXKP010000043.1:0-29735 GCA_964465695.1 uncultured Nitrospira sp. | reverse complement strand
CCTCATTTAGTTGATAAATCGGGTTTTCGATACTTTTTGTCGAAAAGCCGATTTTCGGTTGAGGTTGGGGGTGGGGTATTTATTTTTTTTTTCAAAAGGCAAAACAAAAAGAAAAAAGAATTCCTTTTATTTTCTTTTGTTTTTGAAAACTCGCTCAACGTTGACTGAGCTAATTGACATTTTTTGCATTTTAGCTATTTTTTTGTTGATTTTTTTTTTATTTTTTTCTCTTAATGAGTTCATAGGCGCGTTTTTCTTGAAGCATGCGCACAATACGCATGGCATATTTGGTAGTCTTGAGCGTAGATGTGCCAGAAGGAGGAGTGGTCTCAATCACCTTTTGCAACTCTGCACTCGTGCTAGCACCAAAAGTTTGTTGAGCCATAAAACAGGCATAAGTGAGCTCTGAGGTTACTCTGCCATAGTTTTCCCAACCACCATTTCTTGGAAGTGTCAGATTGTGCTCTTTAAGAATGAATGAAATGGTTTCCAAAGCCTGAAAAAGCTCTTCGCTTGTCGCTTTGGAGTTTTTGCAAATGCAGAGTTGCTTAAAAATGCGAGCTGCATTCTTGCGACCCTCATCCTCCTTCACTTGCTTGTTTTTGTTTTCTTCCTGCCACATTTGAAACCCGCGCTTGCAAATCTCATCCAAATTAAAACCCTCCATTTGATTTTGCTTTTTCGATAGTTTGTTCCAAAGTAGGAACGCATGGAATGTCCCTTGGCAACAATTCCAAGTCCTCGGGTTTGAGCAAATCAGAGACGGCTTCCTCTAATGGCTCCTTTTGGAGGCGTGCATCTTGAAGCATCATGCCAAAGCATGTTGTCCTGTGCTTTTCTGGACGAGAGCAAATGGTTAAAAAGGAAGCTTTCGAGCCCATGATCCAGCATTTCTCCTTTGCTCTGCTTACGCTCACATATGCGTTTGGTCGAGTCCACTGAGGCCCAGGATTGTTGGGAACTTTGAAGAGCACATAAGGAAACTCGTTGCCTTGTGTTTTGTAGGCAGTGGTTGCATAGCCCCATTCTACATGAATTGGCTTGATTCCTCCCTTTTCGTGAATCCACACTTTTTTGGTCTCTGCCCCTTGATCTGGTTCATCCGTGTCAGCCACAAGCAGTTGCACTCCGCCAATTTTTGGATTGATAATGACTTCCAGCACAATGCAGAGCTCTCCATTTGAAACGGGCTCTGAAACAACCTCATCATTGACAAGCGAAGGCTTGTTGTAATTTTGCAAAAACATAATTTTGCACCCAGGAAAAATGCACATGCCACGCACAAATCCATGCTTTTGCAGAGGATTCAAGAGCCCCAGCTTTATCCACGCTTCGTGAATCTGCTTGTTGAGAAACTTGCGCTCCTCATTTGTTAAGCACACAACGTGAAAGTTGGCCAAATAACGCCCGCGAGGTAAGGCAGACACGTGCCTGCACAAGTCAAAAGCAGTGAGATTTTCTGGCAAAAAGTCAATACAGCCAGTCCCAAAAGTGATTTGGCTGGCCTTGCAATCTGCAATCAGAGCAGGCGCTTCTTGCAAAGCTTTCAGGTGCTTTTGAACACGCAAGTTCTCTGTGAGTAGTTGCGAGCCAAAATAGTCAATGAGGTCGCCCATTGGATCGCCAGCTTCAATGGGGGGAAGTTGGCGATGGTCGCCCACAACAATGAGCTTCCTCACATTGGGCAAGCACTTGAGGATTTTGGCAAATTCGCGCTGAGAAATCATGGACATTTCCTCCACAATGAGCGTGTCAAACTCTTCCAGCCATTTAGAACCCATTGTGGTGTACTTGTGTGTGGCGCAAACGTGCGCGAGCGAATTGGCCACTTCTGGCCTCTTTCCATTTCTTTTGCGCAACGCCTTGACCATCATTTTGACAAAGGCAACCGTGCATACCTTGGCGTAATGGGAAATGATCCACATGGTTAGCTGCGTCTTTCCCGTGCCAGGCAAACCTTCCACCACAGTTAACCAGTGCTTTTGAATGTGGCGAGCAATCTCCTTTTGCCTACCCGTAAGAGGAGGCAGAAGCGTTGGCACGCTATTGCCTCTCAGTTCTGGTTCCCCGTTTGCACTTCTTTGTGCAATAAAACTCAGCTCGACCAATGCATCCCTCGCATTTCTAAAGTGATTGTTGAGAGCAAACCAATCGCGTTGCGGTGTCAAAAAAGTAATGGCCCGCTTCTCCAAAAAATCAAATACGCGTCGCTCAATCTCCATTCGCTCATCAATGTGGCAAAAGGGAAGGAGACGCGTAAAATTCTTTCGCTCAAACACAGTGTCCTTGGCTTCCTCTTTGACTGTGAAATAAATGTTCAAAGCAGGATCAATCGTTAGGGCATCTGGCTTGAGCTTAAATTCTTGAACAGCGCGCTGATACGCCTGCCGCGTGAGTGGCTTTAGTCTATTGTATTTCGCGCGCAAAGGCTCATCAAAACATAAATCCCAAGGGCATGTTTTCAACATCTGCTGAAGCTCTTGCAGCATGTCCAATTTCATGTCCATGATGCGCTCTTTTTGTTTAGCGTCAAAAGCCATATTTGGCACAAAGTAATTGATTAGAGTCGTTTGAATTGGAAGGCGCTCCAAAGAACTCTTGATTGCGTTTTGCTTGAGAACTTGTCGAAACTCTTCTGAAGGAATTTTTGCTCCAGCAGGTAGACCCGCCACAATTCCGACAGCTGGCCTCGCATAGGCACCGGCAATCTCATTAGCAAAATAGATAAAGTCATCTCTGCCGAGCTCACTTTTGATCAAAAGCTGAGAAACTCGATCAACATAAAGCGTCCCGCTATTGGCTTGATAGCGAGCCTCGTAGGAAATGTAGGAAAAATACGGAGAGCAAGAAAGTAGGCCTGTCGAGCGCAAGCGAACGCGCGAACCAATTAGCGCTACATATGACGGGCAAAGTTCGACTCTGACTGTTCCTTCATAATTGTAATCAAAGTCTTTGGGATCTTGAGGTTCTACTCGCTCCAAAGGTAACAAGATGAATTGAATCGCCTTGAGTTCAATGTAGTCACCCTTTACTTTTTTTTTCATTTTGAAAAAAAAAAATACATCCTCGACTATTCGACAAAAAGTGGCAAAAATCCGATTTTCAACAAATTAAGGGCTTAAATGCAAAAATTGACAATAAAAGGTCATTTAGTTGATAAATCGGGTTTTCGACACTTTTTGTCAAATAGCCGATTTTACGTTGAGGTTGGGGGTGGGGTATTTATTTTTTTTTTCAAAAGGCAAAACAAAAAGAAAAAATAATTCCTTTTATTTTCTTTTGTTTTTTCATAACTCGCTCAATGTTGACTAAGCTAATTGACATTTTATGAATTTATTACTTTGGCTATTTCCTCGAGGTCGCTTTTCAAACCCTTTTTGAACCAGTCCCAATGTGATTCGCTTGTCCAGTAGGAGTCATAAGCTCTCTTGTATGAAGGAACAAAAGTTCCATTCATGTATGCTCGATAAAACTTGTAGGGAATGTAGATGAAAAAATAGGCCCAGACAATCAAAAAAAAGGCAAAGATGGAAGCAACAAGAAAAACAACTTCAATCAAGCCGGAAAAAATCCAAGGCGCTTGAAAGATAAAAAGTAGGCCGAGGATCATTTTTCGCTCTCTTTTATGTAGTCGAGCACTCTCGGTTTCACACTAAGAGGAACCCTCTCCAAAATATTTTCCAAATGCTTCTTTGCCCTTGCCTTTTCCTTTCTTTGCAACAAGCAAAAGGCAAGCTCTTCCTCTAGTGCCCAATCAAAAATGGGCTGTTCCAAAAAGAGCGGAATGCGAGAGTGATCAACGTGAGGCGAGTGCATGCCTGCCGTCCCATATGCAATGCAGCGGTTGAAAAGATTGGCTACGCGATAAAGACGAGCCAAATAGTAGTAAATCTCTCGGCGAAAGTAGCCATCTTGCTCGTCTAGCGCAGAGAGAAGACTTTCTGCTTTTTGAGCGACTGTTGCGTTTGCATCTTGTAGCACAAGAAGAGCCATTCGATAGCGAGTCATGAAGCGATAGTTGGTGAATTGCTCCACACGCAAATGCCTTTCATACCATCTTTTTGCAAGCGTAATGTTTGCGGCATCCTCGTAAGAACGTGCCAAATAGTAGTAGGCACGCGGTAGCAAGTCTTTTTCCTTTGTCTGATTCAAAAAGGAGCGCAAAAGGCGAATGTCGCGCTCAGTTCGCTCCGGTCTGTTTGCTCCATCCTGATGGTCCAAAAAATAAAAACCCGAGTGAATGCCAAAAGTCACATTGGAGCACTCAAGAAATTCATGCGTGGGTAGGCGGTAGCGGCAGCGAGAGAGAGCGGAAGCGGAAATGAGCGAGTTGCGCGAGTTGTAGTAGATGCCACCGCCAGTGGGGTGAATTTGAATGAGGTTGACTTGTGCTCCTTCTGCCGCAGGCAAGTGCGTTTGAGCCGCTACGCGGCTCTCCCAATCTGCATCTGCCAACACATACCAGTCTGGCTTCCACTTTTGCGCAAAAACTTGCGCCATTTCAATACACTCGTTTCTGTTCACTTCAAAATTGACAAAAGGGGAAGCACGAAAAAACAAAAAAGTCTGGTCTTTGCCCCAACTCAGCCTGGCAAACTCTTCTGTGCGATCAGTCGAGCCAGTGTCACAAATGACAACGTGGGTTGCAATTTGTTGAGCAGAGCTCAGTAAACGAGGCAATGCCTTTTGCTCGTTGCGAACCATAACAACCAACACAACAACAACAGAAGCAGAAGAATTGAATTTTTGCATTGTCACTCCAACTGCCGCTAGCGCAGCTCCTAGAGCAAGGAGATAGATGAAGAAGCCTCTTCCGCAACATTTGTAGTCCCTTTTGGCAGGAGTTTGCTTATCCATTCTGGAGGTTCGTAGACTTTGATTTTGAGATTGTCAGACCCCTTTTCCTCGTAAATTTGGATAATGTGGGCTCCGTCAATTTTGACTTTTGCTTGCTCGAGTGCCATGCGAGTGTAGGCGAGCTGAAGATGCCAAATATTGAGCTTTGTCGCCTGCACATGAGAGAACTGCATGCCAGAGAAATTCTTTTGCGTCTTTTGGGGTCTGTCAAAAAAGGCAGGAGAGCCCGTTTTGATTTCATAAAGATGCACACGTCCCGCTGCGTCTGTTGTAATGAGGTCTGCCTGTGTCATGCGCCCTTCGGGCTGAACTAAAACGGGTACTTGTGCAGCCACAAGCTTGTGACGCAACTCCTTCCAGTGCTCTAAAAGCTTTTTGGTCATCTTGTGCGGGCGCTTGATTTTGGGGTTTTCTATGCTCTCGGCAATTTGCGTATCAACGCGCTTCCCTTGCTTTGCTGTGCTTCTTTTGCGCTTCAGCCCGCTCAACTTGCTTTTGCCCCCCTTTTGCTTTTCGTTAAAGCGAGGGTAATAGCGATCGTGAAGTAGGGACAAGAGCCCACCCGTCCGCACGAGCGGACTCCCTTTTGACTCTTCATATTCGTAGCACTTTTTCTCTTCGTTAAAGTAGGCCGTCTGAGCATAATGCGAGTGCAAGTGCTTTGCCAGCGAAAGGGGCAAGTCATCGATTGAGGCGCAGCGAAAAATTGAGGCGCGGGGACGCATAATGAAAGGGAAAGGAAAAGAGTGGGATTTTTTATTGGTTTTCTATGCATCTTTCCCAAATTTCTTCCTCCCGAGAGTCAAAAATGAGCTTGGCAATAATTTTTGCCACTGGCTTGACAATTCGCTTGTGCAAAACGAGGCAGGCATATGTGCACAAGGCAGCCTCACGTGCCTCTTTGTTGTAGGTGTGCCACTTCCAAGGAAGCTCTCGAAATCTTCCACAATAAGGTGAAAAATTGAAAGAGCAGCCATTGGGGTCGCAAAAACGTCTAAAACCATCATCATAAACAGGGCAAAAAAATGAAAATTCCACCACTTCAGTGGAACATAAACGTTCTTCGAAGTAGTCTTTAAGGACATAATCTTTCCCTCCAATGTCAATCCTCACCCTCGGAGCTTTCATTTTGTTTTCGACTTTTTGCTAATTTCTGCAAAAACTCTTTCTTTCTCTTCCTCGACATCTCTTTTGAGCTTTGCATATTTTTTCTCCAACTCTTGCTGTTCTTCCTCCTTGAAGCGATCGAGTCCTTCCAGTCGGCTTGCAAAAATTTTGCGCAACTGCTTTTTTCTGCGCTCTTCCTCAATGAGCTCTACTTTGGCGGCAGAGTCAATATGCGAATTCTTTGCGTAATCTAAAGCGTGATCATTGTCGCAAATGCGGCCGACATATTTCTCAATCTTGTCGGAAGGCAGTGCCGCACATGCCAAAAGAAGGCAGGCATGTTCTTCTTGAGCAAACTCATACTCAAAGAGAATTTCTGCAGCACGGTGCAAAAAGTCCCTCCAGATAAGACTAGAGCCTTCCTGAGGGCGAAAAAGGTTGATGATTTCGCTTTGAGTGGCGACGCCCCACAATGCATGGTCCCATCCGTTCACATCATCGTTGATCAAACGCTTGAAAATCTTGAGACGTCCTTGCAAGGCTTCTAGGGTTGGTGAAGAGTAAAGAAAATAATCACGTGAAAAGATGCCGGCCAATTCCTTTTGATCAATGCGCATTTCAGTCATGAGCAAAGCCCTGGCAACGGCATAGTCGCCCGCGCGCATGGCGGAAAAAAGAGCAGAATAAATTGTCGAAAAGTCACCCATTGAGAGAAATTAAAAAAATTAAGGAATGAGGGCGACTCAACTTTATGAGCTCTTTGGCGAGAAGTGCTCCATGGGTCGCATCATTGGAAAAGCACAAACACTCTTTTGCAAGGATGGAGGCGACGAAATTTTTTCCGCTGGTGAGTTACACCAAAAAGAGGACATGTATTTGGCAGAGCACATTTTGGATTACTGTAGGGACAATCCAACCAAACGCGAAGTCTTTGCACAATGTCTGAGCGCAGTCATTAACATGCACAAAGAAGACAAGATGCTCGCCCATGGAACTGAGGCTGCTGAAAAGCTTTTAAAGCTTTTGAATCGGTATGAAGAGCTTGCTTACAGACCAGCAAAATAATTTGCAGAACCTGCTTGGTATCGCTTTTTGAGAAGCTGGGGCCTAATCTAAAAAAAAAAGTTCATTCTTCATTTTGCTTGTATCTCTTTTGCAAAAACTGCTTCTCCTTTGCCTCCTCCTCTTCGAGCTCCCTTTTGCGCTGCTCATACGAACCTTGCTCTTTTCTGAGATTTTCAATCTTTTTGTAGTAAGCAGAGCGCAAATCCCAAACCTCCTTGTCGTAAGCGTCTCTTCTTTTCTTTTCCTCAAGTGCTTGGACTTTTTGGTCGCGGTCGACTTTTGCGTTGTAGGCATACCAAGCAATTTCGTCGTTTCGACTAGCAAGGTAAAGGAGAAGAGAAATTTTTTGCTGCTCAAATGGCAAGAGTGCAAACTCTAGCTTGTGAAGCTCGTCAATGCATCCAGTTGCGTTGCAATTTCGAAGCAAATGAAACAAGGAGAGTCCTTGTTCGCCGTTGCGCATAATTCTCTGAACCACTTGATCTTCAGTGTCGAGTCCCCAAAGCGATGGATCGAAAACTTGCAGGTCATTGCGCTTCGCAATGTGCTTCATGATGCGCATTCGCGAGTCAAAGTTCTCGGGCTCAAAAAAGTCTGAAAAGAGACCATTGAGCTTCTCATCGTCGTCAAATGCATGACCGCTCCTTATGATCCACTTGGCGCCCTTAACGTCACCAGCGTGCATTGCAGCGGCAAATGCAGAGGTGAGAGTTGACCAAGAAGTCGAAGAAGCCATCGGTGAAAAAATGAAATTTTTATTTGTCAGCTTCGACGAGTCGTCTTTTGAGGTCATAAAGGCTGCGAATGTGCTTGATCTCTTCCTCCTCTTCCTTATCAATCAACTGTCGCTTTTGAGCGAGAGTATCTTTTTTCTCCTTTTCTCTGCGAAGTTCATCGAAAAGAGCCCTAACGTGAAAATTAATGGCCGTTGCTTCGTATGCACGCTTACTTTCAAGCATTTCATGCGCAAAATGTCTGACAGTTTCCACTGAACAAAACTTGCATGCAAGAAGACGGACATTGAATTCTTTTGGCCTGAGCTCAAAGCTAATTTGTGCAATTCTCACACATGTGGAATATGCGCACTTGCGTTCAATTGCGTCAATGACCTGAGTTTCACTAACGAAATTCCACAAAGCAGGTTCAAGTGGATGCACAAAGTGCTTGCTGAGCCTCTTGAAAATGCGCAAGCTGCTTGCAAATGCCCCAGTCATTATGTGAGGAACCAAAAGGCGGTCAAAAATGCCATTAAGCTTTGAGCAATCAAATTGCAAAGGAGGATTGCTCAACAGTCCTTTAGCGACTTGATAGTCGCCGTTGGTCATGGCTTGCATAAGTGTGGAATAAAAAATTGAAAAGTCACCCATTGAAACACTAAAAAATTTCAATCATCTGTCTTTTAAAAATTGAGCAATACGTGGCAAATAATCTGGATGGGCAGCTGCATGGCCGTGACTTGCTCCCTCTAGAAAGAATCCCTCACTTGAAGAGTTTCTCATTGCCTTTTTGATTCTGACGCCCATTAAAGGAGGCACTAACTTGTCTTTTTCGCTAATGAGAACAAGAGCAGGGCATGTCCCTCGACGAGCCATGATTAGAGAGTCCCACTGATCAAACAACAAGACATTTGGCATCCAAGTGAGCTCGCTCAGCGAGGTGAATGGATTCTCCAATATGATGGCATCAAAGTGTTCCGCCAAATGCAAAACAACAGCAGCACCAAGAGAAGATCCAAGCGCATAAAGCTTTTTTTCGCTTCTGCCTTCGCGCTCAAGTGGTTTGCACATGTCCAAAATGTTTTGCTGCGTCGTTTCCAAATGTGCGAATTCACCATAACCTGGATACTCGCATGCCATTATGGCACATGAGGTCGCGTGGTAGAGACGGCTAATGTGCCACAAGCTAGACGTTACAGAGTGCCCTGTTCCATGATAAAAGTAGATTGTGCAATTAGCATCTGGCTTGTAGAAGCGAGTGAATGAGTGAAAGCTGTTTCCTTTTGGCAAATTAAAAGCCGAGGGAGGTAGATTATGCTCTTCAACAAGCCAAGTTTGGTAAAGGAGAGTGCGCTGAAACCACCAGAGACAACACGGAAGGATGAAAATCAAAAGTCCTCTCATTCTTTTAGTTTTTTGTAAATCTCTTCAATCTCCCTTTTCTCCTCCTGGTCGAGCTCTCGCTTTTTCATGGCATATTTTTTGTGCACTTCCTCCATATCGCGCTGAGCAAGAGCTTGTCTCAAAAATGCAATCTTTTTTGGGTCATGTCTAGCATAAGACATTGCGTTGGCATCAATGTTTGAGGGATCAAGATTCACACAAATCTCCACGTCGTAAAGTGTAAGAAGAGCACACGAAAGATAAAGGCATGTACGCGGAAACGAACTCAGCTCATAAGTGACTGATATTGAAGCAACTTTTGTTGCTCTCGCCTTATGGTTACTTTGGATGAGGTATTCAACGACTTGGCATGAGGAAATGGCGCCCCACAGGTCAGGATCAAGACTCCGAATGTGATGCTTTGCGAGACGCTTGAAAATCTTGAGACGACCTTCAAAACAAGTAGTGTCGCAGGCAAAAAAGTCGTAACGGCGAAAAAGATCACCAACTGGGCTAATGTCAAAAGAGTCTGATCCCGTGTCGAAACGCTTAAGCAAAAGCTTAGCAGTAGGATAATCTCCTTTTTCCCACGCCAGCTTGAGACAATCATAAAAAACCGACCACTCTGTCATTTTTTAGTTTTTTTCTCAATCGCTTCCAACTCTTTGGCTTCCTCTTGTTCCAAATCGCGTTTCATGCGCGCATACTTTTCACGCACTTGCTTCTTGTCAAGCTCAATGGCACTTTCAGTGAGAAACTTGACAACTTGCGGCGAATTGTAGGTTGCAAGCGTTACAGTGAATTGATCTATCATGCAAACATTCTGATCGCATTCATAGCATTCCTTGACTTGTTCAAGAGGCAAAAGAGCGCATGCGAGCCAAAAACAAGTTTGAATGTCACAACATTTGTCGTTTTTCACGATAACACTTGCTATTGCTTTTGCTTTTTGGCGATCAGAATGAGAAGTCAAATAGCGAACAACTTCTATCTTTGAAGATTTTCCCCAAAGAGAAGGAGAAGCTACTTCGATATGCCGCCTGGAGAGTCGCTTGAAAATCTTGAAGCGCGCTTCAGTTTTGTCATTCATGATTTCAGAGAAAAGATCCCCAAGCAAATGAACTTTGACTTCCTCTTCTGCTTTTTCCTTTCCTTCCAAAAGACACTTGGCAGTAGGGTAGTCTGCCTTTTTGTAAGCAAGTTTGAGACAATCATAAAAAACCGACCACTCTGTCATTTTCTGAAAAATTATTATGGGCGAGACATTTTTTAGAGTCACTCACGAGCTTCTTTATGACGATAGAGATTTGAAAGATGAATGTGCAAATTTAGTTGCAACATATGTTCCGGCAAAACTTTTTTCAACAATTGTTCTCTTTGAATCTGAAAAGGATTTGGACGGCAGAGTTTGTGCATATTACTCAAAAAACCCAACGAATATCACGTTTCCTCTTTATGTTGGAATTGATACGGATGCAAAACCAAAAAGCTGGGACACAATTTATCTTATTCATCCAAGCGAAAACGAGCACATGGAGCGCTTCTTGGCAGGCACTGCCAATCCAATGTATGACTTTGTCTTTGAGCTCCGCAACAATCCCTTTTTTCATGTTGGATGCTGAATTGAGAGGAGCGAGAGCGAGAAGGGAAAAGAGGCAAAGAAGGCTAAAGAAGAGACAAAAGTTCAAGAAGCAATTAAAGCTTCATTAAGCATACACGGCATGTTGAGCAAAAGCCACCTTGATGAACTTTGCACAATGGTAGTTTGCAATTGCATATGCTTTTGCAGTCAGCTTTTGCTTCCTTGGTGCAATCTCTTGCTTGACAAAACTGAAACACATACTTGAAGCAAACAAGACATGCTTTTGTTATGGGTTGAATGCATTCTTTGCACATGTAATAACGACAACTTGGACAATAAACCATGTTTGAGCAGTCAAAACACAAGTGAAAAAAGTCTTTTCCGCATCTTATGCAGTGATCTCCTTTTTCTTCTCTCAATAGATTGCACTTTTTGCAATGAACCAAATTGCTTTCTTTGACTAGTGCTTCCAATGCCAACAGGCGCGCATCTACGTAATCTGCAACGTGGTGCGCGACTGCGTCAAAAAAAGTTTGGCCGCCATCAATGACAAGCTTGATTCTTTTAGAGTCCTCCTCCATGCTTTTTCTTTTATTTTTTTTTTGAGTTTCCCAGAGGGTATGAAGAAGCCAAACCAAACTTCATGACGCCATTAAAGTTGAAAAAGTCCACGCCGTAGGTCCAGGGCTGGTCAATGTTCCATTTCCAAGACAAACGCAAGTTTCTGCCAATATCAAAAAATCCGGGCTGAGAAGGAATGCTGACGGGACTGTTGATAAAGTAATTTGGGTAACCCAATGACTCGTCTTGTGCTACGTAGGTTCTTACGCTTCCAACAAAGGTGAAATTCGCAAGCATGGGCGCAGAAAAAATACGATACGAGTTGATTGGAGAGACAATTCGATTCCAGTTTAAATCAGGAATGTCGGCACGGCAGTAAAGGTCAACATTCAAAGCGCTAACTGGGGCCGAAAAAGCACGAACTTCGAGAATGATTGTTGCCAAATCGCCCATGTCAAAATCGAGAGAATATGCTTCAAAAGTGGTTGTGAACTCTACAGCATTATCATCTTCGAGGTAACACACCCCACTTGTAATTGGAGTTTTTGTCACATTGTTGCTCACCATTGAAACTACAGAGTCCAGCGTATTTTGTAACTGCAAAAATTGAGACGTCAAGTCGTTGACCACAGGAGGCGCTCTAGTAAAGGCCAAAATGGCAATCACAAGCGCAGGGATTGTCGTCAAAAATGCAACAATTGCAATTGGTAAGGCTACGCCCGGACGCTTGTAATACATTTCAAACAAAAAAAAATAGCAGAAGGGGTTGCGAAAAAAAAGTAGTAGTCTTGCAGGCTTAATTTAGTAAAATGGAAAAAGTTCCGGTGTTTCCGCCTGAAATTCTGGAGCGCATTTTTGGGCATTTGTTTGCACAACTTCCGATTGATCTGTTTTGTTTCAGAGAATTTGGAAAAGATTACAGAATCAAGCTACCAATGTTTAATTTTGACGAGGAAAACCTTTTGACAACAAATCAAAATCGAATACTTGACTTTATTTGGAACTCATTGAGCAAGCCAAAGCACAATTTAATTCTGATTGAGGCAATCAGGCGCGATGGTTCCACCACATGTTTGTTGTTTTTTGCTCTTGGAATCATCAAAAACACAAATGAGTCCGTTTTGTTTGTAAAAGAGCGCATATTGGAAAGATTCAAGTCGCATTTTCTTTTTTCAACTTTGGTCAAGAGTAGACGTTTTTCATTTTGCAAAATTGACGACTTGCCAAAAGCTCCTCCTCGCATTGTGATTTTTGATGTGGATGAGCCAGTCATGCCATACAAATTTGTCCCTTTTTTTTCTCAAAAGGACATTTTTGTTGTCTTTTGTTATGGTAGGCATCAACGTGTTGGCGGAAAGCTAGTCGAAATTTTTGAGCCGCCTAAGTGGGAAAAATTTTGCGACGCAACATTAAAAAATGAGTGATTTCAAGGGTGACATTTCCAACTTTTGGAACTTTTGCTTTGCAGATGTGTTTCCAACCTTTCAAAAGCTCGTCACTCTCAACAACCACTACCGCGTTTGCCAGCGCGAGTTGGGTTTTTGCGTGTGGAACAGCGAGACCAAGGCGCATGTGCAGTGGAGAAGGCAGATTCACAAGGACTGGACGTCCATCGTTGAGCTCTTGCGCAACAAAAGCAGCTACCTCTTTTGCATTCAAGTTGGCGCCATCTTCCCTGCTCTTCGTCTGCCTACCGACATGAAAGGGAGAGAGCTTGAAAAGCCTGCAATTGAGCAAAATGTCATGACCACTTTTGGAGAGCTCTTTTTTGACGTTGATTTGAATGACTATGACAGAAGCGGTATTTGCGCATGTGGAGCGGCTCGCAAGTGTTGCGACAAGTGTTTTGAGGTTTTTATGGGGACAGCCATTCGCGTGCTCGACTACATTTTGTGTGAATTTTTCAAATTCAAAGGCGTCTTTCGCCTCTTTACGGGGAGGCGGGGCATTAACTTTTGGGTTCTCGACGCGCGCGTCACTATTGATATGAACAGGCAGCAGCGCAGATGCATCTTTTATCGCATCAACAATGTGCCCAACATGCCAAATGACGACCTTCATGAATTAGTGTATGAGCAAATTCTTTTGCCACAGGCGGAGCGCTTTAATCTTCCGACTGAACCGGCAGAGTGCTTTCGTCGTCTGTACCCCAAGCTGGACTTGGCTTTTGGCAAGGATATTTCCCATTTTAAGCGAGTTCCTCTTTCGCTTCACCCAGACACGCTTACACTTTGCAGATGCATCAAAAAGGATGGCATTTTCATTCCTTCTCGCGACGCCATTCACGTCTCAAAGATCAAACAGTGGCACATGGTAGAATCTGCTCAAATCATCGAGGAAGCATTTGCAGAAAGTGGGCTGGCTTGAACAAAATAAATTTTGCCAGTTGCTTTGCTTCTCACTACAGAAGCAAAAGATTTTCCAAGAAATTCAAACAAATCAAGCACAACCTCTGGATCATATCTCTTCATCGGCTCGAGAAGATTGGTTAGTTGATTTTTAGCTTCTTCGTCCTGATCTTTCAAAGTTAATAATTCTCTAATTTCCTCTCTGTGCCCTCCATGCATGCAAAAAGTAAGCGTTGAGAATACAGTACGTGGCATAATCGTCATGTAGTAAGTGAAAATATTTGGGTTTTTCACATGTCCACAAAAATTTTCATACAAAGTCTGAATGTCTCCATCTTGAGGAAAGAAATCCTTGTCCTCTATCTGAAACAAACTTTTGAGATTTTCCTTCAAAATATTTTCATCCAAAGGAAAAAACTCTCTAGATAAAACAAAAAGATTCAAATCCTCATCAAAAAAATTTTCTGCTGCGTAGCAGCATTCCCATATCTTTTTAAAAGGATCGGAGAGTGTCAAATACAATTCAGGATCATCTGGAGGTAACGTGTTGTAATTTGAAATTGCATATTCATCTCGCAAAAGATAACGCAAAAAAATCCGAGCCATATGTATGACATGTCCATACCTTTCGAATTCTTCCTCCACATACCTTTTCGAAGAGGCAAAAGATTTGCCGGTGGCGTCAGTGTAGAGGCTACGCGTATTTACATAAAAGCGCTTCCAAGGCATTGCAGCATCAACTGAAAGATCGTTTTTTTGAGCATCGAGAAATGGCGGAAGCGTTCCGTTATCGCAAAATGCCCATTCATTTGGAAAGTCTCGCTCATACAACCTTCTCCACACTGCATCTGTTTGCGCAATTTTAGCAACTACAATATCCGATTGAGCCAAGGTCATCATATCAGCTGCACTAAATCCTTTGCTTGTAATGATATGCTCTACCATTTCAACAGGAAGCTCTTTTAAGCGTAACAAGACAAGTCGGAGAGTCTCTTTGTCTTGCGCTTCTTTCAAAAGAGCCTTCAAAGGGCTAGTTGCAACCTTCTTGAAAGGTGACTCTGTCATTTTTTTTTTTTTTTGGTTTTGGTTTTTGATTCTCTCCCCAAGGGGCTCTCTTTTTTTAAATGGAAAATGTGCAAAATGAGGACTTTTACAAGAAGCGCATGGGAGAAACCATTGCAGAGTTGAGGGAAAGGCTGGCGCTTTCTGCGCCTAGAGGTTTCTGGGAGCTTGAAGAAGAGGATGGGCAAATCACATGTCATGCGCACGGAGAGTATTGTCGTCTGCAAGGCGTCTTACGCATAAAACCCTCCCTTTTGAGGGCTACGCTTGTGAATGCAGAGTCTAGGGATGCTTCAATTGTGCCCAACATTTTTTTTCTCGAACGAATCAAAACTGACGAGGGCATGTTTCGTGTGGTTGTGGCAGAAGTGCACCCATTCATGTTTGTATGGCGTCATGTTTGTGGGCTCTTTTATGAAGAAGAGGATGAAGAAGCAGGCGATATTTTCTTTTGCACAATTGATGGAAAGCACCCGACTGTAGGGGTCCGGCCAAAGTGGACAAACGCAAATGGGGCGGCATACATTACCATGAAAGCAGTTGGGCTTGATTGGGTTGGCTTTCTGATTGTGGCTCGTAGCGACGTCTGCACTGGGAAGAGACTTGCACAATTAATCAAAGCAAGACTTTTGAGCATTGAAAAGACCCTAAATAAAAAATGATTAAGCAGTCTGCTTGGTGGCAAATTACACTTGCAATCATGCTGGCAGGTGCGGTAGTCTTTGTGGCCATTTTTGTTCCAATTTATGCTACGAGAGATGTTAGCGCGCCAATCATGAGGTCCTCCCGCTCCGCGGGAGGCGCAGCCGTGCACCCCTGCGAAGCTGGAGAGTCATTTGACCCCATTGCAAACATGTGCGTTGCCTCTTTTCGCGCCCCGCTCGCTTTTGATGCTTCCATCATGGATGCGCGCTACGACACGTGCAACGATTTTTATCACAACATGTGCGGCAAATGGATTGCCCAGCATAACCAATCCAATACGCATCGCCTCTTTACTGCCGCCTACTACCACAACTTGGGGCTTTTGAAAAGGATTGTGACTGTAGGCGATAGTCCCATTGTGCGCTTTTATCGCTCTTGCTTGCAGACGCCTCGGCAAGAATCCATTTTAGAGTATCGGCATGTGCTGGAAAAAATTGCCGCGCCCATTAGAAGTCATGCCGATTTGCCGACTGCTTTTGGTCGCCTCATGCGTTATGGTTACACTTCGCCATTTGGCTTGGAAATTGTGCGTGACCCCAACTCTACGCGCGTGCTACCCATTTTTTTCCCAGACAATTTCCCCGCCGACTTGCAGGAACATCACATTTATCAAATGCTGCAACAGAATCACGACATGACAGTTTACAATGTGGCAGAACTCCAGCAAAGGATGATTGGAATTATGAAGGTCGTAAGGACGCTGAGGGAAAAGCAATCACAAAAGGCGCAGCAGGTGGTCGAGTGGTTTGGAAAAAAGCCGTGGATTCTCCGCGGGAAATCAGTGGATTCCGCATTTGCAGAATATCTGCAAGCAGTCGATGGCCAGGGTCTCCGTTTTCATCATGATCAGGATGTGTGGTGGTATGACAAGCCCTACTTTGATTGGCTCTTTTCGGCAGAAGGCATCAATGGGTTTGAAATTAACGAGTGGCGGGCTTACATTGAGTTTTCCATTCTCTACAATGGCAACAAGTTTGAGCCGGAACTGCCAAATAATGCCTATTGGAGAAGCCGCAGCCTTCAGCGGGGGCGCTCCGCGCCTGGCGAGCGAGTCAGACCAAAAAAGAGGAGGAGCCCGCAAAAGCGCTGGACGCAAGAGGACAATTGCATGCGCATTACTGCTCATATGCTACCAGGCCTCATTGCCAAACAATTCTTGGACGAAAATTTGCCACAGCGGGCGGAAATGGCGCAACAAGTCCGAGAAATGGTCCGCCTCATTGTAGAGTCTTTTCGTCATCAAGTTGGCGAGCAGACGCAGTGGTTAAATCAGACGGAAAAGGAAACCTTGCTGAGGAAACTTGACAATTTGATGGTCCGCGTTGCTGAGCCAGACGAGTGGACCCCAGAACCCTTTGCAGAGCGCATTTATGCGGATCGCTACGACCACAATATGAATTTGGTGCGCATGTATCGTGTGCAGCGCATCATGTCCCTTTGGCACAAGGACAGACCCGACAAGTTTGACCGGAGCGAGTTGGCCCATTTTGTCATGCCTACGCTAGAAACAAACGCCTATTATGATCCGACCACCAACTCAATCACAATCTTGGGCGGAATGCTGATGGAACCCTTTTACTCGCTCCGCTACAATAGCATCAGCAAGTGGGCCATATTGGGGAGCATAATTGGGCACGAGTTGTCCCACATGGTGGATAGCAGCGGCCTCTACTTTGATGAGAATGGCCTCTACAAGCCAAAAGGAATCATTGACATGCCTAAATTCTTTAAGCAGACGCAATGCATTTTGAGTGAGTGGAATAGCACTTTTGCCAATTGCACGCTCCCTGCTCCAGAGTATGGAAATGCCACATTGGGAGAAGACATGGCAGATGTGGGCGGCATTTCGCTTGCTTTTGAAGCCTTTTTTGAAAGGACTGACGAGGGTAGAGCTGCTCCTAATGGCGTCAAGCAGCACTTTTTTATGATTCTTGCTCAAGCATTTTGCGAATCATATGACGACACTCAAACTTGCGAATCGGCAAAGCATGACGTTCATGCCGTCTCTTCCATACGCATCAATTCTGCTTTTCGAAACCTCAAGCCATTTTTGTCAGTTTTTGGGTGTCGAGCGAAAAATGAGAAATTGTGCAAACCATATGGAGGGTGAGTGCGTCACTCCCCCACGCGTTATCCGTCACTCAGTGACGAAAAAGGCCAAGTCCAATCAGTGCATCGCCACGGTTTTCAACCTGATCCACCCAGTTATTGCTGGAGAGAAATCAGTTTCCTCAGTAAACTTGCGCAAGCACTTTAAAAAGATGACTGATACACGTCGCATCACAACGGTTCTTCATGTGTTGACTGGTCTTGGGTATCTGCAAATTATTGAGCCAAGAAAAGTCTATCGCTATGTCGGACCGGAAGGGATGGCCAAGACAATAGTGCCAAAACAAGATTGGCCTCTATGTGCAAAGGAAGCCAACGTTGTTTTGCATGTGTTGCGCAAGACTGATGGGGTGTTTATCGTGCAAAATAATGAGCGTCGCTTTTATGAGGTTCTCAACATTTTGCAAGCCATGGGACTTGTCAAGAGGTTAGAGAGAAGACGCTACGAAGCTACCACACGCTTTTATGATGACTCTTCTCCTCCTCCCCCTCCCCCAGTTGGGCAGTGCGAGTGGCTTCAAGTTTTTTCTGACGAAAAAACGGAAGCTCTTTTGAGTGACCTTCCATTCTGAGAAATCCCACCTGCCAAGAATAATAATGAAAAGAGTTTAGCCGAAAGCTTGTGGATGAAAGCATGTGAATTGGGCGCGTCACACAAGTTTCGCGTTCAAGGCTTGAGCAAAGTAGGGCGAAAGGTTCAACATTGTAGAGGTCATCAGAACATGTGTAGACACTTTCACTCTGCTCTGTAATGATTGGGTCGCCCGCAGAGCGGGCGATGAGAAAAAAGAAAAGCAAAAGGCCGAAATTTACTGCTGGTTCTTCTCCCATGAGAACTTCCACTTGTCTCCTGCATGAGGCTGGAACTCAACTGTGATACCAAGATTATTTCTCGCATGAATGCGAAAGGCCTTGAACAGGACTTTTGAGCTCACTTCTTCGTTTGTGAAAAAGATTTTGAAGCGATGGTTAAACGTGACAACATAACCCGCATCAGTGTCTCTAAACTTAAAGTCGCCAAACGCAACAGTAGCTCCAAGCTCTGCCACTTTTTTCAAAGCGTCCATGCAATCGCTGAAAACTGGTTCATGAGTCAGCTCTGCCAACAAAAGAGACTCTTCATCTGTGAGTGATTCTTTCAACGCAGCTTGAACAATCTCTTCGCGCGAACGTCTGAGCGCGTCCTGAGAAATTCTAAGCAAACCTTCAGCAAAACTCATTTTTTAGTAATTTTGGCGACCGTTTCGCTCAGAATTCTCTCGACGAGTTTTTCCAATGACCCATCAGACTTATGATGCGAGGAGTCGCCATCAATGACTGAGCAACCATTTTTGAACCATTCTTCGTGCATTTGCCACAAGGCGGTAATGTAAGGAATGTCCACGCCACCCTCTTCTGGTGCATTCTGCACGCCTTCCCCAGATGAACGAATTTCTGCACCGCGATTTCTTTTTTTGATTCTCGCTACTGCCACTAACGGATCGCTCACGCGATAGTAGTAGCGCAGAATCGTGTCGGGGATGAACCGACTCCATCTCTTCCAGATGCGCTGGTAGGCCTCGTCTCCAAGCCAGTTGGCAGTCAAACGCCTATTGTCAATCTGCAAGGTCCAAAAGAGCATTTGATCCAGCATGGTCCTCTCTACAAGCAAAATGAGCGGCCTTTCCAGCGTGGCTGCAACCATCTTTTCAATTTGATCGACATAGGAGTCAAAAGCGATCATTTGAAAAGCAAGGGCGTTTGTGTCGGGGTCACGATAAAAGGCGTCCAAATATCCTTCTCGCTCCCACTCTTCTACTGGCTCCAAAACGACACGCACAGCAAAGCCTTTTGAAAGATGCTTTTGAACCATGGGCTCTTGCAAATTGTCATTGATGCGCCTCAAAATGGTGCTCTTGCCCGCGCCAATTACGCCGGAAAAGCCAACAAGAAAGACACCCTCCATCATCTAAATGTTTATTTTTGCCACTAATGTTTTGGCGTTGTGCTTCTCATTTCTTATGAGTGCAATCGCATAAGAGACGTCCTTTTGAAAGACGACAATTTCGCTGCAATCTTGAAGATGCTGCGCTTGCAACTTGAGCGCTTCTTCAATTGCTTCTCGCTGATAAGTCACGAGGAGCGAACATTTGAACAGGTAGGAAAGGCGCTCAAGATCAAATTCGGGAACTTGAAATTGAAGCGTGTCGCCTGTAATGTCCTTTTCATCAAAGTGATTGACCAAAGCGGGCGGAGAGGAAAAGAGCTGCCCCATTAGAGTTTTTCTTTATCTTCTTTTTGTCGTTGCATGGACTGTTGATACATTTTCCCGCTCCGGGGGAGGAGGCGAAGGCGGCGGAGCACTTGGAGCTGCTGCTGTTGGCACGATAGGTGAGTAGTAAGATGGTCGTGAAGAGATTATGATTGGCGGACTCGCGGAAGGAGGAGAAACGTGAACATATGTAGGCGCAGGCACTGGTGATTCATAAATGACTGTCGTCGCAGGAGGGCGCACAACACGGCGGACGCGAGCACGAGGAACTTCCTCTTCAAAAACTTCTTCGACTGCAGGAGGAGAGGGATGGTGATGCACGTGCTCGACTCTCGTTTTGGTAGCGTCGCAAGTGTAAAGCCAAATAACCAACAAGACAACAAATAAGGCAACACAAAGCATAAACAGACAAATTAGAAAAGTTTGAAGCCAAGTCTCCTTTTGTTGTTGATACTGCGGAGCCGTTTGCTGCGCGACTTGTGGCGCCAGCCGCGCCACTCTCACTTCCACTCCACAACTCCCTTGCAACACATTTGGGTCATTTGGGTGCTCATAACCTTCACAAGAAACTTCTGCCTTTTCCATTTTCCATTGCGCATCGCTCATTAGCGCTTCGCACTTCCAACTGACATCTCGGCCATCCCATCCGCTATTTTTGCACTGAATAGAGTTGATGACGCGGCGTCCCGGTGGACAATTTTCGCACTGAATTTGCTGAATTGGCGACGAGCGCCGACCAGTTGTCATGCGATCAGGGAAAAAGGTAAGAGTCTCTACATCTCGAAGGTAGACACTTTGACCAAAAGTGAGAGAGAAAAATAAAACGAGACCCACAAGCGAGTTCATTTTTTTTTCAAAAAATTAGGCGAGACAATTTAAAGACAAGTTCGCCCATGTCAACCGTTGGTGGTCTTTTCTGGCCAGTGTAAACAAAATGCATCACAAACCATAAAAAGTGAACAATATTGTAAACAGCTGAATGAAAGAGCTGAAATACAATACTTGGGAGAATGACAATTGAAGGGAAAAAGGGAGCAATCACATAGAATGGCAAAAAAATTGCGCTGAAAGCAGCAGATATCAAATTTGCGATTATTGAGAGCACAAGATATCTTTTCCCATATCGATGCATCTGGCGAAAGACATTTTAGCGAAAGTCACCTTCAATGTGCAACTTGACCGTTGTGTTTTCCAACTCAATATTCCGATAACCATTCACAAGAATAGTCTTATTCTCAATGAAATCCAAGTAATTTAGCACATCAAAACGTTCTTCTTCCTCCCACGCTCGATATTTTCGAGGAGGCAATTCAAAGTCTTCAAATCCATCAAAAGTATGCGACCCATTGTCTTCCACAATGATCTTTTGAATTCTGCCAATCCGCTTTTCCTCCTCCACGACTAGCTTCCATTTGGTTACCGTGGCAGGAATAATTGTATGATAATCTTTCCATAAATGAGCACCTTCAACCATGAGCCCAAAGCACAGGCAAAAAAGTCCTAGAAAAAATTGCCACCTCTCCATTGCTTTTTTTTTAGCATATGAGGGTTTTATTGTTTTTTTTTGCCTTTTCACAGGCTCTTTGGGTTGTTGAATACACGTATTCTCGCATCGTCCCCGACATGGTTCCACTTTACGATTTTCGTAACACATATGAAAAAGCTTCGGGTTTCAAAGTGTTCCATGACAAAAGTTCAGCTCTAAGATGGGTCAATAATGAGCTTGATCATTCTTTTGCTCTCGCACCTTGGTATGAGATTGAAAGGAGACCCAAGGACATGGAATTTGTCGCGCTCCATTCCACAATTGTAGAGCATGTCGCGTTTGTCAAGGTCGGAGAGCGCGAAGAGATAGTGAACGAACCAAAATCTATCAAAGTAGACATAAAAAAGTGGGTTTAAAGGAAGGGTTTTAAATGAATCACGTCTTTCCAAAAAATTTTCCAAAAGATGTGCGCAGACTCTTTTGGAAGTCCTATTTGAATCCCTTGGATCGCAAAATGTTTTGCCTCTCTTGCTTGCCAGAAGCGGAAAGGAAAAATGACAAAAACCTTGTGAGAATTGCTTCTCTTTATGGCGAGCGTCGCATATTTCGGTGGATGCGAAAAAATGGATACAGAGTCGCGCGTTTGTATGATGATGAAGAAGAAGATTGCACCAACTTTTTTTATGCATTTTTCTGTGCTCTTTGGAATGCTCTTGTCATGTTTTTTCGTCTTTTCATTTGCTAATCTTGACGGCAATGGGCACCAAGCGCTCAACCTGATTCTCCATGGTCCAACCAATGCGGCGCATGGAGCGCTTAAAGTCGGCGTCAGAAAGAGGTCTAAAGGCGTCGGAAAAGGAGGCGCCAACAAAGACGTCAGAAGGGAGAGAGGTTCGGCCGGCCTTTCCGGTCGACCTTCCGCTCGAAGCAGGAAAAACGCCGTCGCTCTTGACGTACGAGTCCTTGGCCACGTGGTAGATTGCAATTCCATCCTGGGGAGCGCCAACCACATAAAGCTTTCTGTTTGTGCATTCTGGTGCGGGGATGGCGTCAAAAGTCAGCTGCACAATGTTGGAAGAAGTTTGCATGAGGTTGTGCGTTGTGAAAAAATGATCAGGCTTGGCAAACTCGGGAGGAGCACTGTTGGGGGAGTCCAGTTTGGCAGTCTGCTCATCTGCTCTGTGAATTGCAACACCGACAGCATCGGCTACATTGTTGGCATTGCGCAAAACAGTTTGACGAGCCCCATACAATCCATGCTTGTGCATGATGGAATCAGCAAGCTTTGCCCAAGACATTGAGTTGTTTTCGCCGCAGACTTCCTTTAAGTCTTGCACAAAGTGAGGCACGCTTCCGCGTGATACAATAGAGTGACTCTTGATGCGGGGATCATTTGGATCAGTCCAAGCAAAGACACCAGCAAAGGAATCCTTTGAGCTCAATTCTGCTGCCCATGGAGCGGCATCAACCACAGAAGAAGTTCCAATGGCCTCCTTGCAAAAGCGCAAATCAGCAGGAGCTTCCAGAGGGATGGCCGCATCAATCTGACGGAGCTGGCGCGAATAGTGCTTGTCCTTGCGAGTCTCTCCTGGAATATCCACCACAGCCAAGCTCTCAAAATGATTGTCGCTAATGAGCGTAGGATCAACAGACGCTTCTGCCTGAAGGTAGAGGACAATGCCCTTTGGAAGTGTGTCTTCGCCAAACTCTCTATTTGGGAGCACCTTTACTCCAATCAAATTGTCAGTTTGTTTCATAAAGCGCTCCAAAGATGAGCGTTCGTCTGCAGAGAGGGAAAACTCGCCAACAAGTTCTACGCGAGAATCCATCTTCACAAAAAAAAAATTTTAAGAGAGTTTGAGGGGCGATAAATTATCAAGTTTCAGCAAATTCTTATTTCAAGATGGAGCTTACTTTTGATAATATGATAGATTTTGAGCCACAAGTTGTTGTAGAGTCCATCTTGAGAGCAAAGAATGTTGTGACAATGATTGAATTTGTCCAATTTATTAATTTGGAAGAACCCGTTGCACAATGTTTGACATGTTGTCCTCTTTTGACTACCTTAAAATTTTCTGACTGTCAACGATTTGTAATTAATCTTTGTGCTGAACATGCGCTCCAAGTAACTCATTGGATTTTTCAAAATTGTTTCATTCTGGAATACCCAAAACAGTGTAGAGTTTTGACAGTCATTAACAGAATGTCATGGCCTTCGCCAGCACCCGTGTTTGATCATTTTTTTGATCAAATTACCTTTAGTGACTGCATGTTTGATTTTGTTGAATTTTGCTCTTTGCTTCAACAAGCAGAGATCATAGAATTTAAACACTGCAGAATTCTGACTCCAGAAAATGTAACTTGGCCAACTCTACCTAAGACTCTAAAGAAGCTATTCTTGTCCGGCTGCATCGCAAAGGAATGGTACCAAATTCTGGATTCTTCTTATCTTCCACCTTATTTAGGGGTTTCACTTGTAAATCAATTATGGAAAATTACTCAGAGACTTTCTGAATTCAAAGAGCTCCAATTACCCGTTTGTGGAACTATGCCTGATCTAGAATTTTTTTTCGAGCATTTTGCAAGAAATACTTCAATCAGACGTTTAATTTTTGACGGAAATTTGAGCAAGTTCAATTCGGCGTTTGAAGAAAATCGAGGTGTGACCTCTTATGGAAAATCATTGGAGTTTGAAAAGTTTGCTCAAAGAAACTTGCGCAACCATAATTTTGTCCGACAAGTTGCGCTTTGCATTTGTTGGGGCGCCCTCTTTTTGCCAAAAGACATGCGTCGCCTCATTGCCCAGTATGTTTTTGCAACTCGCTTTGATGCAGAGTGGGATGCTTCATTTGAAAAGCCACTTCGCTATGGAGATCGTAAGCGCTAATTCCCCACAAGGGGAAATCATCTTTGCCACAACGAATTCCATAG
This sequence comes from uncultured Nitrospira sp., assembly GCA_964465695.1. Taxonomy (GTDB): domain Bacteria; phylum Nitrospirota; class Nitrospiria; order Nitrospirales; family Nitrospiraceae; genus Nitrospira_D. Next base: position 5,572 of record CAYXKP010000043.1, on the reverse strand, counting down.
AGCAAACCAATTAAAAAGCAATCTTTTCGAGCTTTTTTGTTTGCTCGCATTAGTGAGAGCGCAGCAGAGGCAAGTTCCAAGCGCAAGAAAAAAGCCATATCAGCTTGCTGACAACACAAGGAAAAAAAATGTCTAACAAGAGATCTTCTCCATATTGGATCGACTGGCATTAGAAAAGGCTCTGAAATGTCCTTGTAAGCAAAATCTTGGAGCAAAAATTCTCCATTTTGCATTTGCTTGACATTTTTGAAAGAGCCAGGCAATGAGCAAAGGCCAATAAGCTCTTGTTGCAAGTCAGGCGAGAGCCATGCATAGCGAATTGGGCAATCTTTAAAAAGGAAAAAATAGTCCTTTTGAAGCGTTAGGCAAATGGGTTCATAAAGAACTCTATTGATCCAATCGGCGAAAAAGTCAGCGAGCCTAGGAAATTGCTTTTGATCAATGCTTTCCAAGGCGTGCCATTGAGCCACAAGAAAGCGCGCAAATTTTGAATCTTCATAAAAAATTCGAAAAAATAAATTTCGAAATTCCGCAGCGCTCATAAAAAATGATGAGAAGAGGGGTCCTTGGAGGAAAAAAAGCGCCACCTAATGAGGCTTTAGCAATTCAGAGCAAAGAGCCCACTACTACTGCTTTAATTGCAAATCTCAATTCCTATGTCCCCGGAGGAGCCAAGGCTTTTGACCCACCCAAAAAAAAGGGTTCAAAGCCAGTTGATGCAAGTGGCTCAATTCCAGTTGATTTAAACTTTAATGCAGCAAATGATGCCACCTCTAGGCTCATGAAAAAGTCTGGTCAGGCAGCTCCTGCAGCCAAGTTGGACACGCTCATACAGGATGCAGAAGAACAGGTGGTGGAGGATGAGCAAGAGGTTGCTGCCACGAAAAAGCCTAGAAAAAAGAGACAGCCAGAAGAGACAAACTCAGCTTCTGCTGCTGTAAGGCCGCCTCCTTTTGAAGAGACATTGGAAAAACACCAAAAGGTGGAAAATAGACCAATTCCTCCCAAGGTCACCCCCATTACGCAGGCGGATGTGACTAGTTTGGAGGACTACAAGAAGCGGGAAACTGAGATTAGCCTCTTTTCCAAGCAGATTGTGACTCGCGAGTCCCGAGTGGCCAATGACTACATTATGAAGTTGCCAAAAGTGACAGGGACTCTTCAATACAGCCGTGCCTATGCGGCAACACAATGGTATGGGCATGGAGTTGAGACGGTTGCCAACTCTCCGGGTCTTTCCTTTCAAAAGGTCCCACTTTTGACGCGAGTTTATCTGCAGACTTTTTTGCGAGAGGCAGACCCAAAAGTGCCCAAGATTGAGCGGCCGTGCTTTAATCTTGATCGCGATCCATTTGAGGGTGAAAATCGCATGCGGTGCATTGCACACATTTTGGCTGGGTTTCGCCTCAGAGAGATTGTTTTCCCCGAGCAGGAAATCCAGCTCAATGATGCCATGGCACATGGCGCAGCACCAGAACTTTCACCCATTCACGAAATGTGCTACTTGTGCCACATTTATTTCACAACAATGGCTGCTTTGCATCAAAAGAGCCATTATGACGAAAAGCGGAAAAAGGATCTGACAGACCCCGCCTTGCCTTCTCAGCGCAAGCGCATTCTCAACAAGTTTCAGGTGGATGCAAACGTCCCATATGGATATGACAGTCGTTGCATGATTACAGGAGACATTGTGTCCATGGGAATTTGGGGCTTTTTTCCCGAGTGGTCCGAGAAAAACTATGTGCAGGTGCAAGTCAGAAATGCACAAACTGATCAGCTCTTGCGCGGATTTGCTGAGCGCGAGCAGATGCTTTTTCGGCTTCCCCGGATACCGTCACACCAGAACGAGTCGGAGTCTGCGATCCCCTCCACCCGCTCAGCCCTTACTGGTTCCGCACAGTGACAAGCGTGCGCTACCCAAGTATTGAGGAGACGGTATTCCGGGCAAAATATGAACAAGGGAACAGAACAAACCAAGTCTTGGCTGGAGCCATTTTCACCAAGGATTTGAAAGAGTCACGCCATCGACTAGTCCAAGACATTTTTTCCCCCTTTATTGATACGCAGCTCTTTCTGGCCATTTTGATGAGACCCCAAAATGACACTTCTGTGGATTATGTAAGAAGTGTTGCCCAACAAGTAGTCAATGGACAAGTGCGAAAGATGAATCTTAAATCCATGAGGGCCCACATTATGAACAAGGATGCAGTTTCCCTCAAGGTGCACTTGAGCCAAAGGACTGCATACACTGTAGGTGATCAGCAGAGGGAAAAGGAGCAGCTGGAAAAATGGTCGCAAATTTATGCAAAAATTCAGCGGAACGAACCAATTCCTGAAGAAATTTTGGGAGGGACAAAAGAGACAGTTGAAGAAGAAGAAGAAGAAAATGGCGGAGAGTCTCAGCAAACGACACTAGATCTCCCATGGTTGCCAAACTTTGGTCTTCCCAATTTGGAAAAATTTGAGTCTTACTCTTGGTTTTGCACAGTCTGGGTTCGTGTTAATGCCTCGCTTTTGCTTTTTAGAGCCTACAGCAAAAAGCATGTGAGGGACAAGTTTTTTGAAGCAAAAGTCAAAACTTTTCAAAATGCACATTTGCCCGTCATTCGTTATTTGGATTCGCTAGAAGATCCGCGAGATGAAAATGTGGATGCCAACATGATTGTCAAACTCTACGGTGAAGGAGCAGGTCTTTCATACTATCACTGCGACAAGCGGTTTTTTCAAGTGGTTAGAACCCAATTCAAGCACAAGGCTACCCCTTTGGAGGTGATTAGGGCTCGTTATGGAGACTTGAAATGGACACCAGAAGAAAAGCAAGGCGTAACCACGTATTGGATCGATGACGAGTGGAACCCGCTTGGGCCTGGAGTTCCAGATCCATCCACGCACAAGCTCTATTATGGCGTTCTCTCAGTGTTGAATCAATGTCGCTCATGCATGGATTCTATTCGCCAGTATGGACCATCAGAAATGTTTGACAATCTGTGGCTTTATTATGTCTCTTGGGTCGATCTCTTTGACTTTTGCCTTTCTCAACCAGAAAGACGAATGGATGACGCCTATTTGATCCATCCACTGGGCACAAGACTGGCTCGCGATGGGCGCACGCTGGAATTGACAGAAAGGGCATCACCATGGGAACTTTATGGCACCATGGACACGCGAGCTTTCCACGCTGGCGATTTGCCCAATCTCTTCCATGTGCTTCAATCAATTCCGCTGTGGGGCGAGCACAATACGCCACCTTTTGCGCTTGCCAAGCTCTACCAAAAGTCGCTCCCTTTTGCGTGTCAGAGAAGGCACATTATCCCTGCCGTCATCAAAAACATTCAGCAAAAGCCAGTCTTTTGGCGCTTTTTTTCCAAACTGACTTGGGTCATGTTAGCTGGGCTCTACCCTGGAAAACTCGCTGCGCTTCAAACTTGCATTGGCATGCGCGAGTTGCTACGCGTGAAGGAACTGTGCTCCAACAAGGAACTTTTGTGTCGTGTTTTGAGCGTTCACCAGCCCAAGTGCGATAAGAATGTTGCAGACAAGCCCGGCTCAAAAAATGGCGGGCCGCTCATTGTGTGGACAATTTTCCGCAACCACATTGTTTACATGGCCTCTCACAATCCTTCCTATGTGCGTGATTTTGCTCGCCATTATGTTGACTGGGACTACTTTGAGAAGGACGTTATCAAACTGTCGCACATTATCCGCTCTTTTGATCTCTTTTCTGACGATCCTTTTGCGCAGGCGCGAATGCAGCTGAGCAAGACAATCAAAAGTCCAAATGCCATTGTGCATCGTTTGAGGCGCAAATCGCTCGCCTTATCGCTTGTTGAACATGCCAATGAGACGCTGGAAAAGGTAGTCTTGAGCACCGTCCAGATGTATCGCAAGGATTTGCAAGTAATGACTCAGACGCCAGAGAAGCTGCTGACTGGAACATTTATTGGGCAAAGCTTGACTTCACATGAATGCTTCAAACAGGTTTTGGCGCAATGCATGGACGTTACAAAACGTGGGCTCGTTCGTTACGAAAATGCGCTTGCTTTGCGCTGCAAGTGCAATATTTTGAACGAGCTGATTCGCTTGCCGCCAGAAGAAAGGCTCAGAAAACCAGCCCTCTCCATGATGATGGACCCCGCCTATGGTGGGATCTTACCTTCATGCCTTGATTTGATTTGTGAGTTGGTGAATGTCTACAATCAAAAGTCTCTTCCCGCATGTTACAGAGATAGGATTGACAAGATGAGCATGGCAAACTTTACCGTCTTTTGCTATTATGTCAATATTGTCGCAGTCTTGGACAAGATTTCCTTTGTCCCGCTAGATGCCGATACTGTCAAAAGAACAGATTTTGCCATGATGCACAAGAAACATCACATCCCTCCTGGCGATGCTCTTTTGCCTTCAGTTTATGACATTTGCATTGCCATTTGTTGCGAAAAAATATGCACAGTCATGAACAAACCAGGAGCATTTGGCGCCAAGAAAATCTCCTATGACTTGGAGCGAGACACTTTTGTGTGCAGCAGAGGTAAGCATCTTAATCACAAGGAGGAAGACGACGACGAAGATGAAGAAGATGAGGATGACGACTGCGAAGATTTGGATGTTGCTCAGTGGATGGAAAAGAACGCAGCAGCCACGCAAGATGATGAGGACACGGACATTTTTCAGCACCCGGAAAAGGTCATTATCCACGACCTTACTTCTGATGCAGCCACCATGAAGGGAAAAGGATCAAAAAGAACAGAAGCGACGGAAGAAAGGAAGGAGCTACGCAGTCAAAGAAGGGCACTTTCAAAGATTCCTTGTGGTCAGCCAGTGCTGCGCTTTAACTTGAGAGGAAGAGCCCTCATATGGGGTAACACTCTTGCTGGTAGGATTCAAATAATGTTTTGCCCAAACTGCGCGACATTACACACTTACACACTTCTTTTATTTTCTGCCTCAACGGGGTATCGGTGTCTCGAGTGCGCCCGCCAAGAAATTTTGCACAAGGAACCCAAAGCATGCGCCTTTTGCGACAAGGTCACTGAAAGCCAGTTTACCGAAAATACGCAGATTGACGTCTTTTGTCCAGTCACTGACCCAAAAAACAACAAGTTTGACCCCATCAATGAGCCAGAAAGTTGTATTCAGACGGTCAATTTGTGCAAGACGCATTACTCATATGCCAAAAAGTTTATCTACACTCGTGGAACCATGCCAAAGAAAGAACTATGGACGCTCATAAGGAAGGAGGAGGAACGGAAGCAAATGGAAAGAGCCAAGGGAAACTACAAAAAATAAACAAAATGAAGGCTAAAATGCAAAAAATGTCAATTAGCTCATAAAATGTTGATTTAATTTTTGAAAATAAAAGAAAAACAAAAGCCTTTTGTTTTGCCTTTTGAAAAAAAAAATAAATACCCCACCCCCAACCTCAACCAAAAATCGGCTTTTCGACAAAAAATATCGAAAAGCTGATTTATCAACGAAATGACCTCTTATTGACAATTTTTGCATTTAAGCCCTTATTTAGTTGATAAATCGGGTTTTCGATACATTTTGTCGAAAAGCCGATTTTTGGTTGAGG
>CAYXKP010000042.1:0-30175 GCA_964465695.1 uncultured Nitrospira sp. | reverse complement strand
ACCAGAGGAGACCATAGATGATACACGTCGTAGAAGTCGACATTGCAGGTCGGACCCTCCGCCTCGAAACCGGACGCGTCGCGAAGCAAGCTGATGGGTCCATTTGGGCCTCGTATGGCGACACGGTCGTGCTTGCCACGGCCGTGGCGGCGCAAACCGCCAAGCCCGGTACCGATTTCCTTCCATTGACCGTGGACTACCAGGAGAAGGCCTATGCAGCCGGCAAAATCCCCGGCGGGTACTTCAAGCGAGAAGGACGACCGGCTGAAAAGGAAGTGCTGACAAGCCGCCTCATCGACCGTCCGATTCGCCCCTTGTTTCCCGAGGGCTACTATTACGAAACACAGGTCATTGCCTCAGTTCTGTCGGCCGATAAAACCGGGTCTGCCGACGTCATCGGAATCACGGCGGCCTCAGCCGCCCTCGCTGTTTCGAACATTCCTTTCAACGGTCCCGTTGCCGGGGTGAAGATCGGACGGGTCAACGGCCGGCTCATCGTCAATCCCGACCTCGAGACCATGGAGCAGAGCGAGCTGCATTTGGTGGTGGCGGGTACGGCGGACGCGGTGATGATGGTGGAGGCAGGTGCCGATGAATTATCGGAGCAGACGATGCTCGAGGCGCTGGAATTGGCCCATTCCGAGATCAAGAAAATCGTGCACAAGATCGATGAATTGGCCAAAAAGGTCGGGCGCGTGAAGCGGGAGGTTGCGGCGGAGTCCATCGATTCCGGGTTGCAAGCCGACGTCAAAGCGTTGGTCGCGCAACCGATTCGCGATGCCATCATGATCGCCAACAAGACGGCCCGGCAGGAGCGGCTGGACCAAATTCTGGACGAGGCGATTCAAAAGTTGAAGAACCCGGATGATGCCGCAAGCGAACGACACATCAAGATCGTATTCCATCAATTGGAGTACACGGAAGTCCGGAAGATGATTTTAGAGAACCGATCCCGCGCCGACGGGCGTGGTCCTTCCGATATTCGGCCGATCACCTGCGAAGTCGGGGCCCTTCCGCGGGCCCATGGCTCAGCGATCTTTACGAGAGGCGAAACGCAGAGCTTGGCGGTGGTGACGCTGGGGACGACCGACGATGAGCAGCGCATCGATGCGTTGGAAGGCGAGTACACGCGGACATTTATGCTGCATTATAATTTTCCGCCTTTCAGCGTCGGAGAGGCGCGGCCGCTCCGCTCACCGGGAAGGCGTGAAGTCGGGCACGGAGCATTGGCTGAACGGGCATTGAAGCCGGTCATTCCCAACAAGGATGTATTCCCATATACATTGCGGATTGTTTCGGAAATTTTGGAGTCGAATGGATCGTCCTCGATGGCGACCGTGTGTGGTGGAACGCTGGCCATGATGGATGCGGGCGTCCCTATCAAGGAGCCGGTTGCCGGCATTGCCATGGGATTGATCAAGGAAGGGGACGACGTCATTATCCTGTCGGACATCCTCGGCCTTGAGGATCATCTGGGCGATATGGATTTCAAGGTATGCGGTACCCAAAACGGCGTGACGGCGCTTCAAATGGACATCAAGATCGGCGGCATTACCACGGCGTTGATGCAGCAAGCATTGGAGCAGGCCAGATTGGGACGCCTTCATATTCTTAGTCACATGGCGAAGGCTCTCACCGGTCCCCGCGCCGACTTGTCGCCCTTTGCACCCCGCATCTACACGATGAAAGTGAAACAAGACAAGATTCGAGACATCATCGGTCAGGGCGGCAAGACCATTCGCGGGATTCAGTCCGACTGCGGAGTGAAGATCAGCGTTGAAGATACCGGCATCGTAACCATCGCTTCCGCGGATGGGGCGTCGTTACAAAAAGCCAAGGAGATCATCAACCGCTTGACTGAAGAAGTCGAAGTCGGGAAGGTCTACATGGGCACGGTCAGAAAGATTATGGACTTTGGCGCATTCGTGGAGGTGTTGCCGGGCACGGACGGGCTGGTGCATATCTCGCAGCTGGCGCATCACCGGGTGAAAGCCGTATCCGACGAGGTGGCCGAAGGCGATCAAATCCTGGTAAAGGTGCTGGAGATCGACAAGCAAGGCAAGATCAGGCTCAGTCGAAAAGAAACCCTCCCCGCGCCGACAGGAAGCGGCGCAAACGATTCCTCGAGCGGGTAACACTTGTACCGCAAGCTCATTCTCGATAACGGGGTTCGCTTGGTCACTGAGCGAATCCCGACTCTCAAGTCCGTCACGGTGGGTATCTGGATCAACACGGGATCCCGTGATGAGGCTCCCGCCCAAGCCGGGTATTCCCACTTCATTGAACACATGTTCTTTAAAGGGACGACCACTCGGTCGGCGACGGACATTTCTCGTGAAATAGACGCGCTGGGAGGAGAAATGAACGCCTTCACTACGCGTGAAACGACGACATTGTATGTCAAGGTCTTGGACCAGCACCTGCCCCAGGCGTTGGATCTGCTGTCGGATCTGTTCCTTCGCTCCCGCTTTGGCCGCAAAGAAATTGAGAAAGAGAAACAGGTGGTGCTTGAGGAAATCCGTATGGTGCAAGATGATCCCGAGGACCTGGTGCAAGAGCTCCATGCCAAGTTGATCATGGGGCGGCATCCTCTCAGCCGGCCGATCTTGGGACGAGAATCGACCATCGCCAAGATCACCAGGCGGCATCTCTTGGAGTACATCGACGCCCACTACCGCCCGGAGGAGATCGTGGTGGCGGTGGCAGGAAATTTTCATCAGGACCTGCTTGAAAAAACGATGGATCGCACCTTCGGCAGGTATCGTAAGTCATCCGGTAACATTTCTCGCAAACGTTGGCCTCCCGTACCGCAAGGTGGCGTGCTGATGAAGCGGAAGTCATTGGAACAAGTCCATCTCTGCTTGGGCTTCAAAGGCATTGCTGCCGGGCATAAGGACCGATATGCGGCCTACGCGCTGAACACGGTCTTAGGAGGCAGTGTCAGCTCCAGACTGTTCCAAGAGATTCGAGAACGACGCGGCTTGTCCTATTCCGTCTACTCATTTTTGTCCGGGTATTCCGATGGCGGCACCATTACGGTGTATGCCGGGACTCGAGCGCGAGAAGTCGGACAGGTCTTGGATTTGATCGTCCGTGAAATTCGAAAACTGGCCAAAGATGGGATCGATCGTGCCGAACTCACACGCACGAAGAATCAGATGAAAGGCAGTCTCATGCTCAGTTTGGAGAGTTCACATAGTCGGATGAACAAGCTCGCCAAAGATGAACTCATTGCCGGAACGCATACGACCCTCGAGGATGTGATTGCCGACATCGACGGTGTGACGGAGCAGCAAGTCTTTCAGACCGCCCACAGCTTGTTTACAGACGGGAGAATCGCATTGACCGGCCTGGGCCCTTTTTCTTCGCGGCAAACGGAGGAGTTGTGCGCCAAATTTTCATGATCCCCCTCTATTCGCATGGGACCTGACTTGTTGTGACCTTTTAACGTATTGTAATATATGGCCTTTGAAGTAAGTGTCGCTGATTCCAATCGGTCAAACATTTTCTTGACAGGACATTTCAGTTTCAGTACCGTTCCGGGTACTATCCGGGCGGCTACTCGCTTGCTTTTGGGTGTAGACTGCTGTGAATAACGCCAAGCTTTCGAAAGGCTTTGACGAGTCATAATCAAGACTTGTGATCATGCTTGATGGACTATGTGTCTCAATCTGACGAAGGAGGGATGAGTATGAAAAGGGCTGTCGTTCTAGCTGCCGTGGCGCTGTTTTCGGGATTCGGCTTGCTAGCGGCCGAGGTTTCCCGCGCTGCCGGCGATATTGAAAAATTAGGTCTCGCCGATGCGGTCGTGGGAGGGAAACCCCTGAAGGCTGAAGCGGCGAAGACGCTGCAGGGCCGTGTCTGGTCGCAATGGGCGGATAATCCGGATGGGGAACTTCTGTTCGGGATTCAATATTGGAATTCGGGTGAACCGGGCTCCGGTACACCAGGGGGTCGATCCTCCACGATGCTTGACGTGAAACCACCGGACCCGTTGTTCAGTTGTTGTGCGTGGGGTTTCGCCGGTGGCAGTGAGAAAAACTCAGCCTATTCGGGCTGGTATCATGCCGCCACCACGGTACGTCTTGCGGTCAAGGACAAGGCGTTGATGGACCAAATCATCAAGGCCTCACAAGAATTGGTCGCTATGGAAGTTACGCTGGACGGGCGAACCATCACCGGGTTCAAGGTGATCAAGGACTAGTACTCTCAATGCGAAAGATCAATGCGAAAAGATGTCGTTGAAGGAGGATGAACATGATGTTGCAGAAGCGTGGTGCAGCCGTTCTGGCAGCCGTTGCGCTGCTGGTCGGTATGGGCTCGACTGCCTCGGCCATTGAGTCATTTCAAGAGCGCTTCGAGTGGGGCGATATGAGCAAGCCGACCACCATTCAAGGTCGGGTGATCGTCCTCGATCCTTACGATGAAGCGGTGTGGATCAATGTTGCGGTGTTCGGCGGCAATGCCGAGAGCGGCTTGTACTGGCAAAAAATCCATCCCGGTAAGACGCTGAAGTTTTATGCGGACAAGAGTGCCTGGCAAGAACTGAAGAAGATGGGCCGGCCTCATGCCGGACCCGCGGCGGCGAAAGAAGTTCCTCCCGGCAGCACGACGGACTTGATCGAATTCGTCGCTACGGAAACCGAGCAGAATCATCGAGTGATTTCGTCGGTGAAAAAGATTCCCGAGGTGTCCGGTTCAGTGGGGAAGCCGCTGAGCATTTCCGCGCTTCGTCTTAAGGAGTGCGCCGGAAAAAGCGAGTTCGAACCGGCTTGTGCAAAAGGCATGGCTGGTCTTAACAGCTCGCCGGTGACGCCCGATGGCAGCAATGTAGGCATGCAATACGATGTGATGCTTCCCGGCGGGAAACCTGTCGGCGGCTTAGTTCATTCAACCGCACAATATAACCGCGCGCACTGAAACCTATTTCAGGATAAACGGGCGGCATTTCCTCGCGGGGAATGCCGCCCGTTTTCTTTTCACCTGCTCTTCATGGGAATTAGAGATCCGATGAAGCGTTGCCGTCCGGTCTCACCATGCGTTGCAACTCGGCGAGGCGATTCAATGCGTCGAGCGGCGTCATGGAGAACAGGTCGATCTGTTTGACTTCTTCGATGATCGGATGAGGAAGAGGAAGGGACTCCGATGTCGGCGGGAGTTGTTCCTGAATCAACTCGGAACGAGCCGATTCCGGTTGTTCCAATTGCGACAAGACTGCTTGCGCCCGATCGATCACACCGGCGGGGAGCCCTGCAAGTTTGGCCACATGGATACCATAACTGCGGTCCGCTTTGCCCGCCACGATTTTTCTAAGAAACACAACATCTCCGCCACGTTCCTGAACGGCCACGCGATAATTCTTGATCCCGGTCCGTTGTTGTTCCAGCTGCGTCATCTCATGGTAATGAGTGGCGAACAACGTGCGTGCACCCAATCGGGCGCGGTCATGGATGTGCTCTGCGATCGCCCAAGCGATGCTCAGACCGTCGTAGGTGCTTGTGCCGCGACCAATTTCGTCCAACAGGATCAGGCTGCGTTGAGTGGCATTTCGAAGAATATGCGCCGTCTCAGCCATTTCAACCATGAAGGTACTCTGGCCCCCGGCCAAATTATCCGAAGCGCCCACCCTTGTGAATATGCGATCAGTCAATCCGATATGCGCTTCCGCGGCCGGTACGAAGCTTCCGATTTGAGCCATCAGCACAATCAACGCAACCTGGCGCAGGTACGTGCTTTTCCCAGCCATGTTAGGACCGGTAATGATCAACAGCCGGTTCGCCTCGAGATCCAATGCGGTGTCATTCGGGACGAACGCCGAGTCAGTACAGAGTCGTTCAACGACAGGGTGACGCCCCTCCCGTATGATGATGGCATCTCCGTCCGTGACGGTGGGTTTGGTGTACCGCCGCAGGGCGGCCGCTTCGGCCAATCCGGCTAAGACATCAATCAGAGAAAGGACCGTCGCCATGGCGTCCAATCGATGGGCCTCTTTGGCCAACCGTGACAGTAGCTCTACAAAGAGCTCCTGCTCCCGAGCGAGCATTTTGACATCGAACCCGATAACAAGCTCCTCCAGTTCATTCAATTCGGCAGTCATGAAGCGTTCGGCATTGACGAGCGTTTGCTTGCGAATGTAGTCGGCTGGGACACGAGCAAGATTGGCTTTGGTGACCTCGATATAGTAGCCGAAAACTTGATTGTAGCGGACCTTCAATGAATCGATCCCCGTTCGGTCACGCTCTTTCGCCTCGATTGCAGAGATCCAACTCTTCCCTTCCCGGCTGGTTTTGCGCAACTCATCAAGAGCCGGGTCATAACCCTCCTTGAAGATGTTCCCGTCACGAACCGAGATCGGAGCATCAGCCCTGGCGGCTCGTTCAATCAGCTCGTACAGATCCTGACACGTATCCCAGGAGGTCCGCGCTTCGCCGAGCAGCTGACTGTTGAGCGGTGTCAGCCGGGCGGCCATCTCCGGTAGAACCGCGAGAGACTGTTTCAGAGCAAGCAATTCGCGAGGGCCGGCCAATCCGAGTACAATGCGACTACCGAGCCGTGCGATGTCTTGGACCTCCCGCAAGTGCGAGCGTAACGCGGTCCTCACCTGCAAGTGAACCTTCAGCTCCTCCACCGCATCGAGCCGAGGTCGGATTTGGTCGCAGCGGAGCAACGGCCTTATCAGCCACTGCCGAAGAAGCCGACTCCCCATCGCGGTGGCGGTCAGATCCAGCACACTCAAGAGGGTTGTAGGCTTCCCTGCCAAGGCTGTTTCGTTGGGCGCCAGCGGTTGAAGAAGTTCAAGGTTGCGAGTCGTCACTCCATCCAGGTGCATGTACTCGTTATTGGGACGGACAGTGAATCGGCGAATGTGATCCAGAGAAACCGTCGGTTGGGTCTCGCGGATGTACGACAAGACCGCTCCCGCTGCGCTACTCGCGGCCGGGAAGTCGACACACCCCAACGTCTCCAAGGTCGGCACGCGGAAGTGTCGGGTTAAGGTGCGGGCGGCCGATTGCGGGCTGAACGACGCCGGTGCTCGTTCACAGAGGCGCGCGCCTGCCAGTTGCCCCAGCCAAGCGGAGGATTGACGAACCAGGTCTGCGGGGTAGAGTACTTCCCGAGGGTCCAGTCGAATAACCTCGTTCAACAACTGCGTGAACGCATAGGGACCGTGAAACTCCATGCCCCAAAACTCGCCGGTTGAAACTTCAAGAGCCGCCAGGCCGTGGGGTATTCCATGGGCCGTGTCCGATCGAATGGCAAGCGCGACGAGGTAGTTGAGCTCGGCGGGGTCAAGGAATTCCGTGTCTACGAGCGTGCCGGGAGTATACAGCCTGACGACTTCACGCCGCACGAGGCCCTTGGCCAGCTTGGGGTCCTCAACTTGTTCGCATAACGCAACGATACGACCCGCCTTCAATAACTTCGCGATGTAGCCGGTTGCCGCATGGTAAGGGACGCCGCACAGTGGAACAGGGTCGGCGCTGCTCTTGTCGCGTGACGTGAGGGCGATCGATAAAAGCCGAGAAGCGTCTTGTGCGTCCTCGTAAAACATTTCATAAAAATCACCGACCCGAAAAAACAGTATAGCCTCGGGGTACCCCTGCTTGATGTCGCGATACTGACGCATGAGCGGGCTTAGAGTCGTATCACTCATCAACGAAGTCCCTCATAGACTCCGTATGCGAGGGAGCCTGAGTGCGCCCGGACATTTTTTCCAAAGATTGTCGGAGCCGTTCTAAATTGACTTCGGCTTCCTGCAACGCCTTCGTCTTACGACGGAGGTCGATACGCCCACGTACCCAAGGAGGAAACAACAAAATAGCCGCGACCAAAAGACCGACGACAAATCCGGCCATGATGGGCTTGTAAATAGGCGTTGACGCTTCGAGCAATCCGAAGAAATAACGGAGTGTGACTTCCTGTTCTTGGTTCTGAAGAAAGAAGGCCAACGAAAGGAGCAATAGAATGCCGATGAGGATCAGTCGAGTCATCGCGGTCAAGTCTTTCCACCGGCTTGGCCACTCGGATTGGGCGATCGGGGGAGGAGTGGCGCCATGTTCCTGATTCGAGTGAGCAGTGAACGAGAACGTGAGCCCCGTGCTTCCACTCGGGCCCTTCTGGTAGTCCTGGTGCGATGGGCCAACCGTACCTCCAGTCGGTCCTCCGGGAGCAATTGTGGAAACCGGTCGGCCCACTCGATCGCGACGGCCACGTCGTCCGTAAGGTAATCCGATAGTCCAATCGAATCCATGTCTTCCAATTTCTGCAGCCGGTATAAGTCGATATGAATGACCGGAAGTCGCGCCTGGTATTCATGGACGATCGAGAACGTCGGACTCGTGACTAAAGCAGCCGGCACGCCGAGTCCGGCAACGATCCCGCGGACCAGTGCCGTCTTACCCGCGCCCAATTCACCGATCAACGCGAGCACATCACCCCCACGAAGCAGTTGGCCCATCGCATATCCGAACGATTCTGTCTCGTCGGGAGAGGAGAGGATAAGGTCCAGAGAGCTGATGGATCTAGCCATGGAAACGTCCTCACATGGACCGTTCCATATTCAATGAGTATTATGTGATTGAGCATGATGTATGAGTCTGAGGGCATAGGGGATCTCCTCGATCACGTCCCCTGCTATCAAGCCGGGTTGCCCTCTTCTCGCTGCAGCCAAATCTCCGGCAGCTCCATGCAGATACGTTGCCGCACAGGCTGCCTCCCAAGAGGGCAGGCCTTGAGCCAACAGCCCCACTATCATGCCGGTCAACACATCGCCTGTTCCGGCCGTCGCCATCCCAGGATTGCCGGTAGGGCAAATGGCGACGGCTCCATCCGGTCGCGCGACGACGGTTCGAGCTCCTTTCAACACGACAAACAGGCCTCGCTCTCTCGCAAAGCGGGACGCGGTGCCGATCCGATCGCTGTTGACGGTCTGAGATGTTGCGTCAGCCTCCAGCCGCGCCATCTCTCCTGGATGAGGTGTGATGATGGGCGGCGTCTTGCAAGACGCCAGGAGAGCGGTCCGTCCCGTCAGCGCATTGAGGGCGTCCGCATCCAGAACAGCCGGTCGGTCAAGTTGTTTGGTCAGGGCCTGGACGAGTTCAACTGTTTCCGGATGTGTGGATAGTCCTGGACCGATGGCGATAGCAGTTCTGGCCGCCATGAACGCTACCAGCCGATCCAAGGCGGTCCGGGCAATGGTGCGCGCCTTGGTCTCCGGCATCGGAGCCGTCATCGCCTCCAACAGCTTTGCCTCCAATATATCGTTGACGCTCGCCGGGATGGCGACGGTCACGAGGCCCGCGCCGACACGCAACGCGGCTTGTGCAGCCATGGCGGCGGCGCCGGTTTTACCAACGGACCCCGCAATAATGCCGACATGGCCGAATGTCCCTTTGTGACTCGATGGCTGACGCCTGGGCAGGTACGTCCGCACCACCTGCTCCGTGATCAAGCTTGTTCGGCTCATGATCGCGTCAATGTAAGCAGGTGGAATCCCGATGTCCACGATGGCCACCTCGCCGGCCAGGTCGATCCCACAATTCTGATAGAGGCCTAACTTTGGAAGGCCGAAGGTTACGGTGAGAGAGGCTCGAATGGCTCGACCAAGGATAGTCCCAGTATCGGCCTGGAGGCCCGATGGCAGATCAACGGCCACCACAGGACGGCCAATTTGGTTGATACTGTCAATGGCTTCGGCATAGCGCCCCGTGACAGTAGAAGAGAGTCCTGTCCCGAGGAGGGCATCGACGAGGATGTCACTGTCCTGCAAAAGTATTTGCGTTTGAGCCTTAGACGCGTAGAGATACACGGAAGATTTGCCTGCGCCGCGAACGAATTGCTTATACATCGTTGCAGCATCCCGGCTCAGCTCGGAGACGGGTGCCATGGCGACGACGCGTACCTTGGCATGGCGGCGACGAAGTAGGCGAGCCGCAACGTATCCATCCCCCCCATTGTTGCCTTTGCCGCAAACCACTGTGACCGTCTTGCCCCGTAGGGGACCGAACCGTTGCTCGAGGCAAGTCACGACACCCAACCCGGCACGTTCCATCAACGTGGTCGCCGGGATACAAGCCTCTGAGATCGTTCGACGATCAAGCTCCTGCATCTGAGCAGCGGTGATGATCTTAGTCATGGTGACTTGGGATAGTGAACGGGCGACCCAACTGGCTGAACAAGGGGTCAGCCGAGCAAGGCCTTCATCTCTTTCACGGCTTGTACGAGACCGACAAGGACCGCCCGCGCGACGATACTGTGTCCGATGTTGTACTCAACGATTTCGGGAATATGCGTCAGGCGTTTAATGTTGCGGTAATTGAGTCCATGCCCCGCATTTACCCCGATGCCCAGCTTGTAGGCCAGCTTGGCGGCGTGAGTAATGGCTTCAAACTCCGCATCGGCTTCCTTGGAGCGCGTGGCATTCGCGTAACGGCCGGTATGCAATTCCACGAAATCAGCCGCAATTTTGTGTGCCGCTCTGATCTGATTGAGATCAGGCTCGACAAAGACGCTGACGGGAATCCCCCCGTTATGTAAAAGAGTCACAATGCTTTGAACTCGGTCGCGCTGCCCTACTATATCCAGGCCTCCTTCAGTGGTGAGTTCCTGTCGCTTTTCCGGGACCAGCGTGACCAGGTCGGGCTTGATGTTCAAGGCGATCTTCGCCATTTCGCCGTCGGCTGCCATTTCAAGGTCAAGCTTGGTACGAGCTATTTCCCGAAGGAGCTGAAGATCTCGATCTTGGATATGGCGCCGGTCTTCCCGCAGGTGAACGACTAGGCCGTCTGCTCCTGCTAGCTCGACAAGCACGGCGGCCGCTAAAGGATCCGGATCGGATCCTCCACGTGCCTGTCGCAATGTCGCCACGTGGTCTATGTTTACGCCAAGCCTGGCCATCCTTCCTCCGATCAGCCGGATAACGGTGCGTGAGACAGTGCTGAATCAATCCATATAACAGAAAGGAACAAGAGGGGGCAACATCGCGTTCGGCCGAGGCGGAAGGACTGATACCAACTTCGTACTCGAAACGCAGGAGTAAACGAGCAAATTGACTCGCCCCAATCCCTACATTTAGAATAGGCACTTCCGCACCATTTGCTCATTGATCATGATGAGTTAGTTGGAAGATCTCGAGACAGCCAAAGGAAGTTCATGGGGCTGGGCGAAGGTTTTTATCGAATCAAACGACTCCCGCCGTACGTCTTCGCGCAGGTTCAATCCCTCAAGCTTGAGGCCCGGCAACGAGGAGAAGACGTTATCGATTTCGGGATGGGAAATCCCGATCAACCGACACCGCCTCATATCGTCGAGAAGATGATTGAGGCTGCACGCAAGGGAAAGAATCATCGCTATTCGGCATCGCGCGGCATCACGAAACTGCGGCATGCGATTTGCGGATGGTACAAGCGAAACTACGACGTTGACCTGGATCCTGAGACGGAAGCCATTGTCACGATCGGGTCCAAAGAAGGTCTCGCTCACCTGGCCTTAGCCATGATCGGCCCGGGCGATGTGGTTCTGACCCCGACGCCTACCTATCCCATCCACATGTACAGCTTCATCATAGCCGGCGGCGAGGTCCGTGGCATCGAACTCCGACAGGACAGCGATTTCTTCGAAGACCTGACGCGCGTCTATCGGCAGACTTTTCCGAGACCCAAGATTCTCGTGATTAATTTTCCCCACAACCCGACCACAGCCGTGGTGGATTTGGAGTTTTTCAAGAAGATCGTCGCTTTTGCCAAGGAGCACAATGTTATCGTCATTCATGACCTGGCCTATGCCGACCTGGTCTTTGACGGTTACAAGGCTCCGAGTTTTCTTCAAATCCCGGGAGCCAAGGACTGCGGGGTCGAGTTCTACACGTTGTCCAAAGCCTATAACATGCCGGGTTGGCGAGTAGGCTTTTGTGTAGGCAATCGTGAGGTCGTCGGAGCATTGGCGAAGATCAAAAGCTATCTGGACTATGGTATTTTTCAGCCGCTTCAAATCGCGAGCGTAATCGCATTGAACGGCCCGCAGGATTGTGTCAAGGAGACGGTTCTGCGCTATCAGAAACGCAGAGATACGCTGGTGGGCGGATTGAATCGAATCGGTTGGCAGGTCGCCAAGCCATTGGCCACCATGTTTGTGTGGGCACGGATTCCCCTTCCCTATCGCCATATGGGCTCGTTGGAATTTTCGAAACTGCTGCTCAGAGAGGCGAAGGTCGCGGTCTCGCCCGGGATTGGATTCGGCGAAGGCGGCGATGAGTACGTGCGATTTGGATTGGTGGAAAACGAACATCGTACCAGGCAGGCGGTCCGAGGAATCCGCAAAGCCCTCAAACTCGGTGGAGCAGAGGAATGAAGGCGCGCATTGGAGTGGGAATTGTCGGATTCGGCACGGTCGGCACCGGGGTGGCCAAGGTCCTTCTCAACAACGCTTCCCTCATCAGCCGCCGCATTGGTGTGCCGATCGAACTCGTTCGCGTGGCGGATCTGGACATTGTCAGGGATCGTGGGGTGGTATTACCGGCCGGGGTGCTGACGAACGATGTCATGCAGGTTCTGACCGACCCCGACATCGATATCGTCATCGAACTCATCGGCGGATACGAGACGGCGAAGCGGGTCATCCTGGAGGCCATCGCGGCCGGGAAGCACGTTGTCACGGCGAACAAAGCGCTCTTGGCCTTGCACGGAGAGGAAATTTTTGAAGCCGCTACGCGCAAGAGCGTGGATGTGGGGTTTGAAGCCAGCGTGGGGGGCGGTATTCCGGTTATTCGGGCGTTGACGGAGGGGCTCGCCGGAAATACGATTGAGTCCATTTACGGCATCATCAACGGCACATCCAACTATATTCTGTCGAGAATGACCCATGAGGGGCACAATTTCGAAGAGGTGCTGAAAGACGCCCAGGAAGCCGGGTACGCCGAAGCCGATCCGACTTTTGACGTTGCCGGGATCGACTCGGCGCACAAACTTGCCATACTGGTCAGTCTCGCATATGGCACGCCTGTCAACTTCAAGGACATCTACACCGAGGGGATTACCAGCATCACACCGACCGACATTGCCTACGCAAAACAGTTCGGATATACGATCAAATCGCTTGGTATCGCGAAGCTTGTGGATGGGGAAATTGAGGCACGGGTTCATCCCACCATGCTTCCCGCCACGTCGCCGATCGCCCAGGTCCAAGACGTATACAACGCCATCCAACTCGTCGGCGATGCCGTCGGCGACGTCGTGCTCTATGGCCGCGGCGCAGGATCCCTGCCGACCGGGAGTGCCGTGGTCAGTGACGTGATTGCGATCGGGCGGAATCTGCTCACCGGCGCGATCGGTCGAGTGCCCGTGGCGTCGTTTCAACAGAATCAGCGACGACCGCTTCGGCTGAAACCGATGGAAGAAATCAGCTCGCTGTATTATTTGCGCTTTACCGTGGTGGATCGACCCGGAGTGTTGGCTCAGATCGCCGGTGAGTTGGGGCGCTGTGGAATCAGCATTTCCTCGATGGTCCAACAAGGACGCCGCGAAGGGCAGACGGTACCGGTCGTCATCAAAACTCATACAGCGAGGGAGCGCGACGTCCAAACCGCCCTTCGGGAAATCAACCGGAAGGCGTTCGTGTCGAAACCGACGACGCTGATTCGCGTCGAAGGCAAGGATGAGTAATTGATGAACCCATGGCGTGGAGTCATTGAGGAATACCGAAAGTTCCTTCCGGTCGCTGAGAAGACACCGGTCATCAGTTTGGGGGAAGGGAACACGCCTTTGATCCGCGCCACAAGGTTGGCCCGAGCGATCGCACCGGGAATCGAACTCTACCTCAAGTTTGAAGGCGTCAATCCGACCGGGTCGTTCAAAGACCGCGGTATGACGTTAGCCATTTCGAAGGCCGTGGAAAGCGGTGCGCGGGCCGTCATGTGCGCATCGACCGGCAATACCTCGGCGTCGGCCGCCGCCTACGGAGCTCGTGCCGGGCTGTCCGTTTTCGTGTTGATTCCGGCCGGCAAGATCGCCATGGGGAAATTGTCCCAGGCCATGATGCACCAGGCAACCGTCATTCAGATCGAAGGCAACTTCGATCAAGCCCTGGCACTCGTGAAGGAGCTTGCGGCCACGTTGCCTGTCGAGTTGGTGAATTCCGTGAATCCATTCAGGATCGAAGGGCAGAAAACCGCTGCGTTTGAAGTGTGCGATCAGCTCGGCGATGCGCCGAATCTACATGTTCTGCCGGTCGGAAATGCGGGGAACATCACGGCCTATTGGAAGGGGTACCAAGAATATCGCGCGGCGAATCAAACGAGGCGGATACCACGTATGATGGGTTTTCAAGCCGCTGGTGCCGCTCCGATTGTGTTGGGCCGGGTCGTTGAACAACCGCAGACGATCGCCTCAGCCATCAGAATCGGCAATCCTGCCAGCTGGTCCACGGCCTTGAGGGCTGTGGAGGAATCCGCCGGGGCGATCGATATGGTGACGGATGAGGAGATTCTCCAGGCCTATACGGCGGTCGCGTCCATGGAAGGGGTGTTTTGTGAGCCGGCTTCAGCGGCGTCCGTCGCCGGCGTCGTCAAGCTGCATCGAACGAAGATTCTACGGGAGGGAGAGACAGTCGTATGCACGCTTACAGGGCATGGTTTGAAGGATGCCGATACGGCAATCAGCGTGTCCAAACAGCCGATGACCGTCCGAGCAACACGCGAGGACGTTGCTCGTCTCTTGAGTGTCTGAAAGACGTGTGGATCCCATGAAACATGTGATCGTGCACGCCGGTGGGATGGCCGACCATCCGCAACCGGAACTGGGGGGTCGGACTCCGCTGCAAGCGTCGGCCACACCTCATCTCGACCGCCTTGCACAATACGGAGAACTCGGCCGACTGCTGATTCCCATGGACGGAGTTCGTCACGGGAGCGGACTGATCGGCGCGGCGATACTCGGATATGACCCGAAAAAATTTTATCCGGGCCCCGGGCCGCTGGAAGCGGCAAGCTTGGGTGTCTCTGTGACGGAACATGACGTGGTGTATCGTTGTACGATGGTGACCTTGCGGCTGGAAGGCGGCAAGGCCGGCGACATCAAAAAATTAGGGCCGCACGTGATCATGGAAGATGCGACGGCCGGGTTGATCGAGACAGAAGAGGCCCGCGAATTGATCGAGGCGATCAATGAACAGCTTGGCTCGGAAACCATCCAGTTCTATCCGGGAGCCGGTCATCGCCATCTCATGGTTTGGGTGAACGGCAAACCGCGGGCCATCTGCAACGATCCTCAGACAATACTGGGTCAATCCATCGCCGATGCGTTGCCCACAGGAGATGGTGCGGATATCCTGCGTAAATTAATGGAGGCGGCGCATCTTGTCCTGCGCGATCATCCTGTCAACGAGGAGCGCATAGCGGCCGGGAAAAAACCGGCCAACTGTGTCTGGCTGTGGGGAGAGGGGCGTGCCGTCATGTGGCCCAGCCTCGTCGAGAAGTACGATCTTGCGGGAGCGGTTGTGGCCACCAGCGATATCTATCGCGGTGTCGGGATCTGTGCCGGTCTTGAAGCTGTAGATACCGAAAGGCTAACGAGCGCGGATCTTCGTACGAAGGCGGCGGTGGCGCTGGAGGAATTCGCCAAAAAAGATTTCGTGTATGTTCATGCTGAATTGACGGACGAGGTCGTCCATGGCACGGACATCAAGGCCAAAGTTCACGGGATCGAAGAATTCGACCGTAATCTGGTCGGCCCGTTGATCGAGGGGCTCAGCAAACAAGGTCCCTATCGTTTCCTGGTCATCTGTGACCATGCCGCGGATGAGCAGGGTCCGACGATCTATGCGTTTGGCGACGGAACCGGAAAAAGTTCCGAGGCTGTCGGCCGCCGCTTCACCGAGGCCGATGCGTTTGCCATGAACATGCCCGCCCGTGATGCGACTAAATTCGTCAACAAGTTCTTTTCAAAAAGCTGACGGCCGTGGCGTTGATCGTCCAAAAATACGGCGGCACATCGGTCGGCACGATCGAGCGCATCCACCGCGTTGCCGACCGGGTCGCTCACACGCAGCGGGAGGGCAATCAAGTCGTCGTCGTGCTGTCGGCGATGAGCGGTGAGACGGATCGGCTGATCAAGCTCGCCCATGAAGTGACCACTGTTCCGGACGAACGCGAATTGGACATGCTGCTCTCCACGGGAGAGCGGATTACCATCGCGCTGCTGTCGATGGAATTGCGGGGACGAGGAATCAATGCCCGATCCTTTACGGGACGCCAGGTGGGCATCATCACCGACAGCGCCCATACCAAAGCGCGGATTGCCCGGGTCACGGCGGATCGCATCAAGGAGGCCTTGAAGCAGGGCGTCATCCCGGTCGTGGCCGGTTTCCAAGGGATCAATGAACAATCTGACGTGACCACCCTCGGCCGCGGGGGGTCTGACCTCTCCGCCGTTGCGCTGGCGGCGGCGTTGAAGGCGGACCGGTGCGTTATCTTCACCGACGTGGATGGCGTCTATACGGCCGATCCCAATATTGTACCGGCTGCGAGGCGGATCGATAAGATTGCGTATGAAGAGATGCTTGAGATGGCCAGTCTGGGCGCGAAAGTTCTCCAAACCAGATCGGTGGAGTTTGCGGCCAAGTTCAACGTTCCGGTCGAGGTCAATTCTAGTTTCAAGGAAGGAAAGGGAACACTCGTGACGAAGGAAGATACGGATATGGAGGCCGCGGCGGTCGCGGGAGTGACCGGAGACCGGAATCAAGCGAAGATTACGATCGTGGGCGTACCGGACAAGCCGGGCATCGCCGCCAGGATTTTTGGACCCGTTGCGGACGCCCATATCAATGTGGACATGATCATCCAAAACATCAGCCAGGCGGCCCTGACGGACCTGTCTTTTACCGTGCCCCGCGCCGATCTGAAGAAGGCCGTGCCGCTCATTCAAGCTGTCGCCAAGGACATCGAGGCCAAGTCCGTGTCGATCACCGAAGCCATCGCGAAGGTTTCGCTGATCGGTGTGGGCATGCGGTCGCACTCAGGCGTGGCGGCCAAAATGTTTGAAGTGCTCTCCCGCGAAGGCATCAATATCATGATGATCAGCACCTCGGAGATCAAAATCTCCTGCGTGATAGACGAGAAGTATCTTGAGCTGGCCATGCGCGCGCTCCATTCGGCTTTCGATCTCGATCAGACTCGGTCCTGAAAGGGTCGTCCACGCACTGACTCTTTGTGTGATACATCTGCTGCCTCACTCGTCGCCAAGTAGCAACGAAGAGATTCAAAGCAGTTCGCACGCCATCCCATTGTTCGGCCAAAAAGAACAGGTAGTTGCGCGAGTGTTTCTGTGGCGTTTGGCTGGCTCTTCCACCCACTCTAAGTTAAGGAATGGCGTTGGATGGACATCCTAAGTCACTCCGATAATGAGGTGCGAAAGTCAGGGTACAGAGGCTGTCGACAGAGGACCCTTGAACCTGGTACCCTTTTCTCCCATGGCTCGTAAACCCTCTCAACCCGACTCTTCCCGCGCTTCTCGTGAGCCACAGCCGGTCTTTGAATCGAAGCCGTCCCCGGATCAAGCGGGGACGTTGGAGATCTACGACACCACTTTGCGCGATGGGGCTCAGGCGGAAGATGTCAGTTTCTCGGCCGAGGACAAGGTTCTCATTGCACAAAAATTGGACAGCTTGGGGGTTCATTTTATTGAAGGCGGTTGGCCCGGTGCGAATCCAAAAGATATCGAGTTCTTCCGGATGATCAAGACGATTCCGCTTGAGCATGCCGACGTCATCGCCTTTGGATCAACTAGAAAAGCCAGTAATACCGTCCGAAAAGACCCCAATCTCCAGGCATTACTCAGTGCCGATACGAAGACGATCACCCTCTTCGGAAAAACCTGGTCGCTGCACGTCACCGAAGCCCTCGGCATCTCGCTGACCAAGAACCTGGAATTGATCGCCGACTCCATTGCCTATCTCCACGGGAAGGGGCGTCGCGTCTTCTACGATGCGGAGCATTTCTTCGATGGGTACAAGACCAACCCGGAGTATGCCCTCAGGACTATAAGAAAAGCCGTAGAGGCCGGCGCTGAGCGGGTGATTCTGTGTGATACCAACGGTGGGACGATGCCGTGGGAAATTCGTGAAATTTGTCGCGTGGTTCAACGCGAGTGTCGGATTCCGCTCGGCATCCATGCACATAACGACTGCGAAATGGCGGTGGCCAATTCGCTGGTGGCGATTGAAACCGGCATCGTACAGGTACAAGGAACGATCAATGGGATCGGGGAACGGTGTGGAAATGCCAATCTCTGTTCGATTATCCCCAATTTGGAACTCAAGATGAAACGTTCGGCCTTGGCCGATCGATTGAGCCATCTGAAGGAAGTATCAGGCTTTGTCACAGAGATCGCGAATCTGATGCCGAATAAGCATCAACCCTATGTCGGCGACTCGGCTTTTGCCCACAAGGGGGGAGTCCATATTCATGCAGTGCTGAAGAATCCGGCGACCTATGAACATGTCGATCCGGCCCGAGTGGGGAATCGACAACGGATGCTGATCTCCGACTATGGAGGACGGAGCGGCCTGCTCGACAAGATTGAAACGTACGGGATCAAACTCTCAAGGAACCACGTCAAGGTCGATGAGCTGATCCATACGTTGAAACATTGGGAGAGTCAGGGCTATCAATTCGAAGGCGCCGAAGGATCATTCGAATTGTTGATGCGAAAGGCGATGGGGAGCCATAGGCCTTCGTTTCAATTACTCGGATTTCGCGTAATCGTTGAGAAAAAGCAGGAAGACGGTACGCCTCTTTCCGAGGCCACGGTGATGGTCAAAGTCGGAGATGCGATCGAACATACGGCAGCGGTCGGGACGGGACCCGTCAATGCGCTTGATCATGCGTTGCGGAAATCCTTGGAAAAGTTCTACCCTCAGCTTCGGGAAGTGAAGCTGCTTGACTATAAGGTACGCGTGTTGGCGGCTAATCGAGGGACCGAGTCAAAAGTGCGGGTTTTGATCGAATCCGGAGACCACAAAGACAAGTGGGGGACGGTCGGGGTGTCGGAAAACATCATCGAGGCGACATGGCAGGCTCTCGCGGACAGTATCGAGTACAAACTTCTAGCGAAGGACTAGAGTATCTTCGTAAGCATAAGCCAAATTTATTCTTGACAGGTTTCGTAACCTCACGTAACTTAAGCAAAACTCATCGCATTGTGAGAGGGTGAGTCTGACGGAACGCGACGAGTTGCCGTGGTCACGTAGGGGGGTGGTATGAGAAAGGCGGATATCGCTGAGGAAATTTTCAAGCAAGTCGGTATCTCGAAAAATGAAGCCGCTGATATCGTTGAGTTTGTCCTGAATCTGCTGAAGTCGGTCTTGCAGAAGGGAGAATCGGTCAAAATCGCGGGATTTGGAAATTTCGTGGTGCGCAGCAAGGGAGCCCGTAAGGGACGAAACCCTCGAACCGGAGAAG
This sequence comes from uncultured Nitrospira sp., assembly GCA_964465695.1. GTDB lineage: Bacteria > Nitrospirota > Nitrospiria > Nitrospirales > Nitrospiraceae > Nitrospira_D. The sequence continues at coordinate 10,725 of CAYXKP010000042.1, read as the reverse complement.
AAATTGGGATTACCCCCCGTCGAGTCGTTACGTTTAGACCAAGCCAGGTGTTCAAGAAATACGTCAACTCGTAAGTCTGCTTCACTCACATCATCGACCGCACGTGAGGCCGGTCATGGGAACTGAACCCAGGCTGGGGAGCAAGGTTTTCTATAAAATCGGCGAAGTGAGTCAATTGACCAAGCTTCCCGCGTATGTGCTCCGTTTCTGGGAATCTCAATTCACGTTTTTGAAACCCAAAAAGAGTCGAGGGAACCAACGTCTCTATGTTCAGCGTGATGTCGAAACCGTGCTGGAAATCAAACGCATGCTCTATGAAGAGGGGCATACCCTTGAAGGCGTCAAGCGATATTGGGTCCGTCGGGGGCGGGCAGCTTCACGAAGGCTGCGCCCGAAGGAGGTCGCCAAAAAATTGAGAGGGGATCTTCAAGTCATTCTCAAGATTATCGACTCGCATTCATCATGAGAGAAGAACGGTTTCACTGTAGACAGTCCCCCTGCCTATCGGTGAGAATGAGCACCTTGGAGAAGAAAGAATGTGTCGGGGCGTAGCGCAGCCCGGTAGCGCACTCGCTTGGGGTGCGAGTGGTCGTGGGTTCAAATCCCGCCGCCCCGACCAATCTTCTGAATGTTGAGCGATGAAGAGCAGAGGGCTGGTCGGCGGCGTTCACCGGCTCGGTCTTGACCCAGGGAGCTGCCTTGCGCAGCTCTTTTTATTGAAAACACTTATGCGCATCCTTGTGACCAACGACGACGGTGTCCATTCTCTAGGAATCTCAGAGTTGGCGAAGGCGCTTGCTGCGATCGGTGAAGTCTGGATTGTCGCGCCGGACCGAGAGCGCACGGCGGTCGGTCACGGCGTGACATTGCATAAGCCATTGCGTATTCATCAATTGCGACCACGTACGTACGCCGTGAACGGAACTCCGGTTGATTGTGTCAATCTCGCGCTGCTTAAAGTGATGCCCAAACCCCCGGCCATCGTCGTGTCCGGTATCAACAAAGGGGTTAATCTCGGTGATGACGTGATGTATTCAGGCACGGTATCGGCGGCGATGGAAGGGACCATCCTCGGAGTGCCGTCCGTGGCGGTCTCTCAAGAAGGTTTGGACAAATTTCGCTTTGGCGTCGGTGCAACCTATGCCGGACGAGTGGTCCGGCTTATTCTTGCCCAAGGTCTGCCCCAGGAGACGCTCCTGAACATCAATATCCCGGACCGTCCACGTCATGGAATCAAGGGCGTACGGGTGACCTGTCTGAGTCGAAGGAGGTTCCATAATCCGATCATCGAAAAGGTTGATCCGCACGGACGTAAATATTATTGGATTGCCGGTGAACGGATATCGTGGAGTCGCAGTAAGGAGGCTGATCATGAAGCGATCCAAGAAGGGTTTGTCTCCATCACACCGGTCCGCCTGGATAGTACTCACTATGGGGTGCTGGATCAGATCCGCGCGTGGGAACCGATGATTACACGCGGTGTCAAGAAGCGTTCGGTCTTGCGGTCGGCCATCGGACCGGCGGGAAAGTTCGAGACATGATCAGGGAACTGATCGAAGCGATCATCGCTGAACTGAGCCGATTCGTCATCGCTTGCATTTCCAGGTTCGGCTATGGGGGAATCCTTTTCACGATGGCCGTCGAGAGTGCCTGCATTCCGCTTCCGAGTGAAATAATCATGCCGTTCTCCGGCTATCTGGTCATGACAGGACAGTTTACGATGCTCGGAGTCACGTTGGCCGGTGCGGTCGGGAATGTCCTCGGTTCGATCGTGGCCTACTACGCCGGGGTCTGGGGAGGACGACCATTTGCGGAGCGCTATGGACCCTACTTTTTGGTTTCACGCCACGATCTGGATATTGCCGATCGCTGGTTCGCGAAATATGGAGAGGCTGCGGTCTTTTTCAGCAGAATGTTGCCCGTGGTGCGGACATTCATTTCACTTCCCGCCGGCATCGCCAAGATGAATTTCCCGAGGTTCGTGGTCTTCACCTTTGTCGGCGCGCTGCCCTGGTGCTATCTGTTGGCCTATATCGGCCTTCGTATGGGCGAACAGTGGGGGCATCTTCGGGAATACTTCCATCAATTTGACATCGTCATCGGGCTCGTCCTGGCTGCAGCCATCGGGTACTTTCTCTGGTCTCATTGGCCGAAGCGACGTACCGGCTCGGGAACGTAAAAACATGCTCAAGTTATTCAATACGCTGACGGGGCGCCAAGAAGCTTTCGTGCCGATTGAACCGAGCAAAGTACGCATGTACGTCTGCGGCGTGACTGTTTATGACTATTGTCACATCGGCCATGCGCGCAGTGCGTTGGTATTCGACGTGCTCAGGCGTTACCTGGAATACAGCGGCTATGCTGTAACCTTTGTGAAGAACTTCACGGATGTGGATGACAAGATCATCAAACGGGCTAATGAGCAGGGTGTTTCTTGTGATGCCGTTACGGCTAAGTATATTCAGGCGTACCATGAGGATATGGGGAAGCTGGGAATCTGGGCCGCGACGGAAGAGCCGAAAGCCACCGAACATATCGCAAACATCATTCAACTCACGGAACAATTGGTAAACAAGGGGCTGGCGTATGTGGTGGATGGGGATGTGTATTTTGAGGTCTCGAAGTATCCGGAATACGGAAGGCTGTCAAAACGACGCCTCGAGGATATGCAAGCCGGGGCCCGTGTGGACGTGGACGAGCGCAAGCGTCACCCGATGGACTTTGCTCTATGGAAGAGCAGTAAGCCGGGTGAGCCGGCATGGGAAAGTCCTTGGGGACCAGGGCGACCGGGCTGGCATATCGAGTGTTCCGCCATGTCGATCCGCCACCTCGGTGAAACCTTCGACATCCATGGCGGTGGGATGGACCTGATCTTTCCACACCATGAGAACGAAATCGCTCAATCGTGTGGCGCCACGGGGAAGGAATTCGCACGCTACTGGGTTCACAACGGGTTTGTTCAGGTCAATAAAGAGAAGATGTCGAAATCGTTAGGGAACTTCTTCACGATAAGGGAGATTTTCGAGAAGTCAGAATGGGTCGAGGAAGTCACCGGCGAAATTCTTCGATACTTCCTCCTTTCAACGCATTACCATGGCCCGCTCGATTTTTCTGATCAGGCTTTGAGAGAGGCGAAGAACGCTTTGAATGGCTTCTACGACCTTTTCAATCGACTCAATGAGACAGGTGGATCAGATGGAGGAGATAGTCGCTCTCTTGAGACTGCCGTCGAGCGGACTAGGAAATCGTTTATCCAAGCGATGGATGACGATCTCAATACGCCCGCTGCCATTGCTGCGTTTCAGGGGTTGCGGAGCGATGTGAATAGGATAATAGACAAAGGTCTTTCGACCCAGGGACGCCATAACGCCAGACACGAATTTCGCTTGCTCGGCAATGTCTTAGGGCTGTTTCAGTTGGACAAGTGGCAATTCGGCAGAGCTGTATCAGAAACTTTCCCGCTCAACATTGATGAAACTGCGACAACCAGATCCGTTCTCTATGAGACGGACATTGAGAGAATGTTAATAGAGCGCAGAGAAGCTCGCAGTAGAAAAGACTTTAGACGAGCAGATGAAATCCGTAAGTCGCTCGCGGCTCAGGGAATCATCATTGAGGACAAGCCTGATGGCACCAGCCGTTGGAAGCGCTAATGCACAGGAGATGCTCTATGGTCTCCATGCCGTACGTGAAGCGCTGAAGGCCGGTAATAGGCCATTACACCGAGTGCTGGTGCTTCGAACGGACAAACACTTCACGGATCTGGTGCAACTGGCTAGATCTCGCCGTGTTCCGATTCATGTTCAGCCTCTCAGCTCCTTCGACCGTCTCGTTCCGAACGGCAAGCACCAAGGTGTCGTAGCCTTTACCTCGGCCAAAGCCTATCAGACGGAAGAGTCGATTCTCGCACGGGCAGCCCAACGGCATGAGGCGCCGCTCGTGGTCATCTTAGACGGCGTCGAAGATCCACATAATCTCGGCGCCGTGCTTCGGACAGCGGAGGGTGCGGGTGCCCACGGAGTGCTTATCCCGGAACGACGGGCGGTCGGACTTACGCCAGTGGTGGCCAAAGCTTCGGCCGGGGCGATCGATCATGTTCCCGTTGCGCGCGTCACCAACATGAGCCGATCGATTGAGTCGTTGAAAGCGGCAGGAGTGTGGATCTACGGGGTGACGCCGTCTGCGAATAAGCTCTTTACGGAAGTCGATCTGCGAGAACCGGTTGGGCTGGTTCTGGGGGGAGAAGGATCTGGAATCAGGCCCGGCGTCCTGCAACATTGCGATGTATGTATCCGCATTCCCATTCGAGGACAAGTTCAATCGTTGAATGTTTCCGTTGCGGCGGCCATCGTCCTGTATGAGGCCGTGCGTCAACGCTGTCCCATGCAGAGGTCGGACGTTACCGGATCCTGAGCACGCCGCCCTGAATGGCGGTTTTCAGCAGTTGAGCCGTATTCGACACCCGCATTTTCTTCATCATGTTGGCGCGGTGTGCTTCGACAGTTTTGACACTGATCTTCAACCGTTGACCAATTTCTTTGTTCTTAAACCCAGCCCATATCAATTCCAAAATTTCCTGCTCGCGTGATGTGAGCGATTCAGGCCGTTTTGTGCGCGGAGGAGGTTCAAGATCGGCAAGAGATTTCCGAGGCCGTGCCTTTACCGTTGTCTTCGCCATGGTAGGGAGCTCTCCATATTAGTAGTATGTACATCAGGTATACTTTAATAAATTCAAGGACGCATCTCCCACGATACAATCATTATGGAATGGCCGTGCAAGAATGTAAAGAAAGGTACTTCGGCCCTAGTAGGGTTGCTAGGTAGGGAAAGGACTCTGCGCAATTATGCATGAGGGTCTCACGCTGCTACCGCTACTGCTCGCTGGCATTTTCGGGGCACTCATCGGGAGTTTTCTCAATGTCTGTATCTACCGCTTACCACGGCAGGAATCGGTCGCATGGCCCGGCTCTCATTGTCCCATCTGTACTCACCCCATTGTCTGGTACGATAACATTCCCATTCTGAGTTATTTCGCGTTAGCTGGGCGTTGCCGCCATTGCACCGCGGCCATTCCCTTCCGCTATCCCTTGGTTGAGATCCTGAATGCCTCAGGTTATGTAGGGCTCCTCTGGTTCTTCGGCCCGACCTGGGTGACCGTGGTGTATGGGTTGCTCTATTCGGCCCTCCTCGTGGTAGCCGGGACAGACCTTTCTCATAAGATCATCCCTAATGCCGTGACGTTTCCAGGGATTATTGTGGGCTTCGTTTGTGCCGCCACCATTTTACCCCTTGGATTCCAGGGTAGCTTGCTGGGAGTTCTCATCGGGGGAGGAATCCTGTGGCTTCTGGCGTGGGCCAGCCCCTATCTATTTGGGAAAGAAGGGATGGGAGGAGGGGACATCAAACTTCTGGCAATGATAGGGGCGTTTTTGGGATGGAAGCCGGCACTGATGACGATCATGGTAGGGTCGTTCCTGGGATCACTCGTGGGAGTGACCCTTATTGCAGCACAGGTCATCAAGCGCGAGGATTACATTCCCTTTGGGCCGTTCCTGGTTTGCGGTGCGCTGGTGGCACTCTTCTTTGGGCAATCCATCCTTGATTGGTATCAGGGGATCTTATCCGGATAGCAGCTCTCCTGGCCGATTCCACCCTTTCGTACTGTATCTCTTCTGTAAAAATCCTGTATCTCAGGAGGTACTACTCCTCTCTACGTCCTCTCTCATTGTATGCGCCACGTCTTCCAGGTCTTCCCAATGCGTTCTCGTTTAGGTGCTATTCATTTCAATGGCTTAGGTCTCCAACGACTCCCTGTTTTGTAAGAAAGCAATCCATGAGAGCTTCGACTATGAATGGCACGAGTCTTGACATAGTGTCGGACTACTAAATTGGTCGTCACATAGTGAGGGGATATGGAGCAAGAAGGCAAGACATTGACGGAGCTCATGGTGGTCGCGGCGATCATAGGGATGGTCGTCATGATGGCTGTTCCCAATTACTCAGTTCTCAATTCACGCATCCAGGTCCGTTGTGTGACCGAAGAAATCGCTTCTGAGCTGCGCCTTGCACGACAGCTCGCGATGACTCATCGAGATCGCGTCCGAATCGTCATTGACCGCGAACAGCAAGCGTTTACCACTCAGTTCGTCAACACGGCAACCACACATCATGCGTATCACTATGGAGGAAAGGGGATCGTCATCGAAGAGCCAAGCGCGGGGCCGGAGATCGTCTTCCATCCAAGCGGACGCTCTGCCAGTGCCACAACAATCCAACTTCACAGCTCAGAAGGACAGGCTCAGAAGCTCACCGTGAGCATCACGGGTCGGGTATCGCTGCTATGAGACGAGCGATGAAGAACGAAGGTTTCAGTCTGGTCGAGGTGATGGTAGCAATGGTGATCGCAGGGGTTGCACTGATGGGTACTCTTGGCGCAGTGGAGATTTCGTCCAAGCATGTACAACAGGGTGGTCTGACCAGTAAGGCGATCGAGTTGGTTCAGTCAAGATTAGAAGCAAAGCGTTCCGTTCGGTGGCAGTCTCTCCTGGAAGATGATCTCGATCACGATGGCGTTCCAGAAACGCTCATGGCCGATGACGGCCAAGGATCAGACAGAACGGCAGGTGATGGGATCTATACGGCTATGTATGAGCATGACGGAATGACGAGTGTGTGGATGATTGAGGCAGAACGCCCAGGACCGCTGCATTCCACTGCCATGGTGACTATTCGAGCCGTTGTCTCCTATCCCGGACTGAACGGGCAGAACAAGGAAGTGCAGGCGGCAACCATTCGAGCCAATCCAAATTTTGTAGGGCAACGATGAATCAAGAGGAGGGTATCAGATCCATGCAGCGCCGGCGTGCCGTCAGCATTGCGTTCGACACGTGTGGTGTGTGTCTGACCGAATTGATGATCAGTTTGACGGTCGGCGTGATCGTCTTAGCGGCAGCCTTGAATGCGCTGAATCTTGCACAGACCCATGTTAGCAAACAGCAACGTGATTTGACACATCAACAAGATCTACGACTGGGATTGGAGGTCTTCGAGCAAGAAGTTCGATTGGCTGTATCCGATTCAATCCTTTCTGCGACTCCAGATGAATTTCGGTTCCATGCCAATATCAGTGCCCATCGAACGGTGACCACTGGTGCCGCTGTACCGGGCCAATCCGTCATTCCAGTACAAGATGGCGGCGGATGGGGCGAGGGAAAGACCGTCATTATTTGTGGACCTCAGGCCTGCGAAACGCATCGACTGTCTCGTTCAGGACAGCAGTATCAATTGACCTTGACCGAGCCGGTCGCCTTGTCGTTTCCCGCGGGTGCCTCTGTGGAAGTAAATAATCGGGTGGTCTATTACACCAAGCGAGACGAAAACGGAACGATGAAGCTTATGCGGATGATCGATGGAGGAGCGAATACTCTCATCGGTAACCTGGACAATCTACATTTTTCCTATTGGGATGAGCTGGGCCACATCACGCGTCATCCTTTGCTCGTGAAGCGAGTCGTGCTCGAAATCGAGTCGAATCATTCTTTGCATCGAATGATGCGAGAGGTAAGCCTTCGATCATGAGGAGTCAAGACATGTCGGATTTCAAAGTCCAAGATGGTCAGCAGGGCATTGCGCTCCTGGGAGCTATGGTGATTGCACTTATTCTCTCGATGCTAGGCGCGACGCTTCTCAATCTTGCCGGACAAGAGGCTGCAAGTGCTGGGTTAGCAGGCCATTCGGCAGTCGCGCAGCAACTTGCCGATGCGGCCAGTGAATTGGTAGTGGCCTGGTTTCACAGTCCCGGGACAACTGCAAGCGTGCCCAAGCTTACGCCTCTCCGTGAAAAAAGAAATTATGACAAGGAAGGAGCCCCGTCATTTTTTAACGCGTCCGGTCGTTCGCAATTTGTCGGTACAGCCGATCAGCCGGATGTACGGTTACAGGCAGACAATCCCTCGGATAACGGACTGTTGAATGACCCGGATACAGGGATGTTTCGAGCAATGGCACATCTAGGAAAAGTGGAAGAGCTTAAAGTCTACGCGCCTTCCAAGCCGGGGCTTCTGTGCACAATTGAGGCCACTGTGGTTACCCACGCCAATATCCCCACCCCGTTCAGGCAATCGTTACTTATGCAATTAGGTGCGCTTGACCTGCCACCGCTGAAAGCCGCTGTGCAAGTAGGCCAGCATCTCGGCCGGTTTCAGCCGGGGAGCGAATCACCGGTTTCCGTGCATTGGGGCGAGCTAAAAGTGGGAGGTGATTTGGTTCTCACCAAGGCTGATGAGATCACTTTAAAGAGTGCGCTTGCACCAGTAACAGGGCAAGCCTACGACGACATGGCGCCTCGAGAAGATCGATGGATGGAGGCGTGGATAGGTGGGACGGTTCAGATGACACAACTCCCTTCGGCACAGATTCCAAGTTTTCCACATAATCTTCACATGGGTCAGAATCCGATCCCGGGTGTTCGCTTCGATCAGTGGACTTATGAACACATAAAGCGAGTGGCAAAGAGATTCGGACGTTACTTCGCGATTGATCGAGAAGGTCTTCTATATCCTCAAGGTGTTGTAGAACCAGGACGCGGGATCACCCCAGATGAGGTATTTCAGTCACGTGAAGCCGGCGATCAACAGGGTTTGATCTTCATTGACACCATCGATCAAACGGCTCCCCGCCTAGACAATCTCGGAGTTGTCAGACTGCACGCTCCGTACTTTGAAGGCATGGCGGTCGTGCAAGGCCACGTCGTGCTTGCTCCCAGTTGGTCAGGACAGCCCATCCGAGGGCTTAGTCCTCCACAAATGGATCATAGTAATGATGTCACTCGGACACCCATTCAACTTTCCGGGGTACATTTCAACGGGGTGCTCTACGCCAGTGGAGATATTACGATCTCCGGAAAAGTCAGGCTCTATGGAGCTGTGGCAGCAGGTGGAACAATCAGCTCGACTGGTTCAGGAAGCAGGTTGGAGGTCTGGTACGACCATGATCTCCGCGAAGGCTTCTATCGCGGATTGCCCGTGGTCTATCGCGCACCAGGTACCTGGATGACACGATATTGAGTTCTCGACGAAATCGCACGATATCAGGGCGACGAAGACTGACACATAAAGCAACATCTTATTGTCGATAAGAAAGGATGAGATACAATGGTCACGCAAAGTGCTGAAATTAAACCAAAACGACGAATCCTCTCCGTGGCCAGTCTTAAAAGGCCTTCGATGGCAAAACAACCACGCAAGATAACAATGGGGCGCAATCTTTTAGATTGTCTCGCGTATCGCGGGCTTATCAAACAAGCTGACCTCGATGCCGCGGTTGAAGAATCTCTCTCACGGGAAATTGATCTAGAAAGCCTCTTGCTCGATAAGTATCGTGTGCCGAAATCTGCACTCGGATCGGCACTCGGCGAATTTTACCAGTGTCCGTATGTTTCTTATGACGAACGAACCGTCATCGATCCGGAACTCTTTAAAAACCTCAGTTTCGATTACCTCAGAAGGAACACATGGATTCCGTTGAAGCGGCAAGGGACAGTGCTTGATGTTGTCATCAATGATCCACACGATTTGGAGAAAGGGCTCGATATACGGCGTGCGTTCCCCGGTGCGACGATACGCTTCTCCGTCGGGCTTCGTCGGGATATCGAACAATATCTCCTTGTCGCGACGGGGCAGGCTAACGGGGGTTCGATAAGCGAGATTCTCGGAGAACTCGTCGATGAAGCGGGCATCGAACGCAACGGCGAGGCCGAGTCCGGAGAGATCGATGAAAACGATTCAGCCATCGTACGCCTCGCAAACCAGGTGATCGCTGAAGCGTATCGATTGGAAGCCTCCGATGTCCATATCGAACCCTATTCCGACCGCAAGGAGACGGCGGTACGATTCCGTGTCGATGGTACCTGCTTCACCTATATGTATATTCCTGCCGTCTATCGGCGTGCCATTGTTTCACGGTTAAAAATCATGGCCAACCTTGATATCGCCGAGCGACGAAAACCACAGGACGGTAAAATCCGCTACAAATTAGCGAAGGATCGTGAAATCGAATTGCGGGTCGCTACATTGCCTACCGCAGGAAATAATGAAGATGTGGTGCTGCGTCTTCTCACGGCAAAGGAAACTATGCCCTTAGAGGCGATGGACTTTTCCGAAGACGTTCTACAGATCGTCAAAGAACTGTCCGAACGTCCGCATGGAATTTTTCTTTGTGTGGGGCCGACCGGGTCCGGGAAAACGACCACACTACATGCCATAATGAAGCACATCAATACCGATGAGCGAAAAATTTGGACTGCAGAGGATCCCATCGAGATCACCCAGGAAGGCCTGAGGCAGGTTCAGGTGCATCCCAAAATCGGGTTTACCTTTGCTTCAGCGATGCGCGCATTCCTTCGAGCTGATCCGGACGTGATCATGATTGGGGAGATGCGAGACAAAGAAACGGCCGATATCGCGATAGAAGCTTCGCTCACCGGTCATTTGGTGATGAGCACGCTGCATACCAACAGTGCAGTAGAAACAGTCACTCGCTTGCTGGATATGGGTTGCGACGCGTTCAACTTTGCCGATGCGATGTTGGGGGTACTGGCTATGCGCCTCTGTAAGCGCATTTGTTCTCACTGTAAAGAAGCCTATCACCCGACCCAGAGAGAGTATGACGAACTCGTGCAAGGCTATGGATCCCAATGCTGGGAGAAGTTAGGACTTACCTACACGG